>JAPUME010000294.1 GCA_027294185.1 Acidobacteriota bacterium
AGCTGGAGAGAGTTCTTTTGCTGCGTGTAGGGGCCGCCGGCAACGAAGGCGTAATCGGGCTCCTCGGGCTCGTCCTGAGCCTGGGCGGGAAGGCGTGGAAAGAGCAGACAGGGTATGAGGATGAGCAGCCAGGATGTTCTGGCGGTTCTCAGTGGAAGAGAAAAATGCTGGTTTCCGAATACAGCCTTTCCGTGTGCTTGGTTCACGATGGTGGAGGTTGCCTTTCTGCAGTCGCACTGAACAGGCCAGTTAATACCGCTTAACTCACGATTTAACCAAGCATTATAAATGGCGCCCGGTGAAAATACAAGGCAGGAGGCCCGATGGGCGCGCCTGAGTGTATGTCATTGAAGAGCGGGGTTATGCCATGTTCTCCCCGGGGGCCTATTGCGGCCCGGCCCCGGGCTTCGTATAATGGAAACCACATGGCGGACATCTATGCTTAAGCTTTTCCGAAGGAAAGAGAGCCTGAAGAAGTTTTTCCTGGGTTTCATACTGGTGTTTATCAGCGCAGCTCTGGTTATCTCCCTGGCACCGCTGCCATCGGCCACCACGGGCCCGACGCAACTGGGGACGCTGGCCGAATATAAGGGCGAAGAGGTGACGGAGCTCCACCTACAGCGAGCACTCGATACGCAGTTTCGCGGCAGCCCGCTCGGGCGTGAACCGGCCATACGGGCGCAGTTTGCACCGAGGGTTCTCGATGAATTGCTCTTCCGCTACGTGGGAATTGATGAAGCTCGCCGCCTTGGATTGACCGTTTCGAACGAGGAATTGACCGCCTACTTGCGGACCCTTCCCTGGCTCTATCCGGAAGGAAACTTCGTCGGCATGGATCGCTACGAGTTGATCATCCAATCGCAGTCACGGATGACCGTAGCCGAGTTTGAAGCCCAAATGCGTGAATCTCTCCTGCTTGACAAGCTGCGCTGGGTTGCGAGCGACGGGCTGGAAGTGAGTGACGCCGAGGTGCGGGAGGAGTTCCATCGCCGCAGCGACCAGGTGCAGATCGATTACGTTCTGTTTGATCCGAGCCGGTACCTGCAGGCGGTCAAGATTGAAGCAGCGCAATTGGAAGCCTACTTTGCGGCAAACCAGGGGAAGTATAGCGTTCGTGAACAGCGGCGGCTGCGCTACGTCCTGATCGATCCGGACCGTGTTCGCGCCGACGCCGAGGTGAGCGAGGAAGATATTCGGGCCTATTACCGGAGCCGCCTGGATGAGTTTCGGGTGCAGGAGCGGGCTCAGGTCAGCCATATTTTGTTCCGCACGCTGGGCCAATCGGAAGAGGAAGCGGCTCTGGCGGAGCAAAAAGCCAGCGACGTCCTCAAGCAAGCACGCGCCGGCACTGAGTTTGCCAAGCTTGCCGAGGAGCATTCCGAGGACGCTACGGCAGCCGTCGGCGGCGACCTGGGCTGGGTCTATCGCGGCCAGACGGTCTCGGAATTCGAGCGGGCGGCCTTTACTCTGGAGCCGAACACGATCAGTGACCTGATCAAAACTACCTACGGATTCCACATCCTGAAAGTAGCCGATAGGCAAAAGGCCCACCTGGAAACCTTTGACCAGGTGCAGGATCGTCTGCGGCCCATCCTGGAGGGCCAGAAGCGGGATGCCGCCCTGGGAGCCCTGGCAAATCGGGTGGAAAGGGCGCTGCGGGCCAGACCGACCGCCTTCTCGGAGGTGGCGGCGGAATTGGACCTGAGGGTGCGCGAGACTCCTCTTTTCCGGCACGGGCAGGCCGTGACGGACCTGGGCACGGAAAACAATGTGCATGACCTCGCGTTCCGTCTTCGGGAAGGCGAGGTGGGGACTGCCGTTTCAGTCCCGAAAGGCAGGGTCATCGTCCAGTTGATCGAACGGTTGGAGGAACACTTGCCGACGCTCGATCAGGTCCGAGCACGAGTGGAGCAGGACTATCGTGCCGGGCAGTCGGGAGTGGTAGCGAGGGAAAGAGCAGGGGAATTGGCCACTCAGGCCGCCGAGGTGGGCGACTTCAAAAAAGCGGCCCGCAGCCTGCGGCTGAGGTGGACGCGGAGCAGCCTGTTTGCACGGACCCAATACCTGGACGACCTCGGTTCGGCGGCCTCGTTGGGACCGGCCTTTTCGCTTGAGGAAGGCGAGTTCAGCAAGGTGGTTGAAGCGGGTGGCAACACGGTGGTGTTTGAGGTCGTGAAGCGCCAGGCGGCGGACGAAGCGGGTCTGGATGAGCAGAGGGAGATACTGAGAGAGGATCTGTCGGCCCGCAAGCGGTCCCTGGCTTACGAGTTGCACCGGCAGAGTCTCTTTCGACAGCTTGAGATCACCGGCGAGTTGGTCCGCTATCCCCAGACCATGGCAACCTTCCTTTCCTCCTACCAACAATAGCCGGGTTGAGTGTCAAACATTCAATGATTCAATCATTCGGCGCTGACCGCTGACCGACGCTGGAACGGCCCTTCGGCCCCGCGGACCAGAGGTCTGGCCCACAATTTCAAAAGCATTCCGAGAGTAAGCAAAATTCAAGCCAGTAGCTCGGCATCGGCCCCCAGGTCCGAATCCGCGGCCGAGGGTGCCCCTCGCAGGGCATTTCGTCGAGGGATGTCTCAATAACAGGGAGGCGATTGTCAAATGGGGAGAATCAAGAAATTCAGTCTTGTGTCCGTGCTCCTCCTCCTCGGAGGTGTCACGTTGTGGGCGGAGGAGGGCATGTTCCTGCCCAATCGCCTGCCGGTTGAGATTCTGCGAGGCCGTTATTCCTTCAACATCACTCCTTACTGGCGCCGGCTAATCCAGCAGGCATCCGTACGGTTTCCGAACGGGTCGGGTTCGTTCGTCTCGTCGAAAGGTCTGGTTTTCACCAATCATCACATCGGGTTGGATTGCGCGGAAAAATTGAGCAGCGAAGAAGCGAACATCGTGGAAGACGGTTTCTATGCCGCAACCCGGGCCGAGGAAAAGAAGTGTCCTGACCTGGAGTTGAATATTTTGGAGACCATCGAGGATGTGACCGAAAAGGTCATGGCCTCGGTAACCTCCCAGATGAGCACGGAGGAGGCGAATCTCGCCCGCCGCGCCACGATTAACACCCTCGAGAATGAGGAATCGAGCCGCACGGGGCTCAAATGTGAAATGGTCACGTTGTGGCACGGCGCTCAATACAACCTGTACTGTTATGAAAGATACACGGATGTCCGGTTGGTATTCATGCCCGAGCTGGGGATTGCGCGCTTCGGCGGTGATCCGGATAACTTCGAGTTTCCCCGCTATGTTCTGGATGTGGCTTTTTTCCGCGCCTACGAGGACGAAGAGCCGGTCGAGCCGGGCGCGTTTTTCCGCTGGAGGAGGTCGGCGGTTCGGGAAGATGAGTTGGTTTTCGTGACCGGTCATCCGGGTCGCACGGAGCGGCTGGAGACGGTGGCGACGGTGCAGTTCCTGCGGGATACGGCCTATCCGCAGTTGTTGAACATCCTGAGGCGCTTTGAGATTGCGCTGCAGCAGTTCAGCACCGAGGGCCCGGAAGAGGCACGCATCGCCGACAAGGAGCTTTTCAGCATCCAGAACTCACGGAAAGCCTACACGGGCTTCCTTCAGAAGTTACAGGACCCCCTATTTATGCGCGCCAAGGAAGAAGCGGAAGAGAATCTGCAAGAACGTCTGGAAGCCCGCCGGGAACTCTATGCCCGCTACGGCAGCGCCTGGGATGACATTGCGAGCGCCGAGCTGGACCGCAGCCTCAACTACACCGAGTGGAGGATGCTCGAACGAGGCAACGGATTCTACTCCAAGCTGTTTAACATGGCGCGGACGCTGGTGCGGCTCACAACGGAGAGGGAAAAGCCGAATGCCGAACGGCTCCGGGGTTATACCGACCGGAGTATTCCCAGGCTCGAGCAGGTGCTTTTCTCAACCGCACCCATTTACGAAAGCCTCGAGGTGGCGACGCTTTCGGATTCGCTGGCACTCCTGGTGGAGACTCTGGGGGCGGATGACGACCTGGTCCAGCAGTTGCTTGCCGGTAAGAGTCCCAGAGAACAGGCCTACGAGCTGGTGCGGGGAACCCGGCTGAAGGATGTCGCCTATCGCAAAGAACTGGCTCAGGGGGGAATCGGCGCGGTCCGCGCCAGCCGGGACCCGATGATTGAGCTGGCCTTGGCCGTCGACCCCATCGCCCGCAACCTCGGAAAGATCGTCGAAGAAGCGGATGAACTCAAACGTCAGGGCTCCACCAAGCTCTTTCAGGCCATCCGGGAACTGGATGGGACAACCGGGTACCCGGACGCCACGTTCACCTTGCGGGTGACCTACGGCACGGTCAAGGGCTATCGGGAGGTCGGCCGCAGGATTCCTATTGCCACCAACTTCGAGGGGCTCTACCGCCGCGCCGCGGAGCATGGAAACCTCCGCCCCTGGAAGCTTCCCGCGAGATGGCTCGAGCGGAAAGAGCAGTTGAACCTGAATACACCCTTCAATTTTGTCAGCACAAACGATATTACGGGCGGAAATTCCGGCAGTCCCGTCATCAGCCGCCAGGGGGAAGTCGTCGGGATTATTTTCGATTCGAATATCCAGGGGCTGGGGAACGAGTTTGCCTTTTCCGACGT
>JAPUME010000295.1 GCA_027294185.1 Acidobacteriota bacterium
CTTCGTGGCAGGGAATACGCTGCAAGAGTGTCTGCAGGTGGCCGGACGATTGAACTCCCAGGGGGTGCAGGTGACCTTGAATCGCCTGGGAGAAGACGTGCGAGAAAAGGCTCACGCGGATAGGATGGCGCAGTCGTTTCGGCAGATGGTCGAGGAGATTTCGGCGCAGAAAATCCAGGGAAACATCTCCCTCAAGCCCACGCAACTGGGCCTGAGTTGGAACCGCGAATTGTGCGAATCCCTTGTGCTGGAGATTGCCCGGCATGCCGACCGGCTGGGGAACACTGTGGAGATCGATATGGAGGGGTCAGAATATACGCAGGCCACCCTTGAGATTTACAGATCCGTCCTCAAGCAGTTCCCTGAAACCCGCATCGCCATTCAGGCTTATCTCCATCGCACCGAGGCGGACCTGGAGATGTTGCGGCCACTCGGCGCGCGAGTGCGGCTGGTCAAGGGGGCTTACCGGGAACCGAAACAGGTAGCGGTTCAAAGCTCCCGCGAGCTCACCCGTAAATACGCCCGGTTGATCACCTGGCTGCTGGAGGAATTCGAGGAGCCGGCGGTCGCGACCCACAACGAGAAACTACAGAATCACGCCCTGGAATGTATCCGCCGGCGGAAGCTATCGCCTGATCGTTATAAATTTCAGTTCGTCTACGGCATCCGGAGGGACCAGGTCGAGCGGCGCGTCCGGGAGGGACACCGTGTGCAGGTTTACGTCCCCTTTGGCGAGGAGTGGTATCCGTATTTCATGCGCCGGCTGGCGGAGCGTCCGGCGAATGTCTGGTTTGTGGCGAAGAACCTGTTCCGCCATTAGACCATTGGAAGGGAAGAAGAGACGGGAGATATAAATGACCCGGCGGCAAAATGCTTGGATTTTGGTTGGAATTTTCATCGCAGCGACGCTCGGAGCGGTATCAGGCTACTTTTACGGCCAGGCTCGTTTAAGGCGATGGGCGCGTCCGGCGGCGGGGCGCGATTGCCACGACTTCCGTGATGCGCCCGACTACATCGGCGAGGCGGGCTGTGTCGAAGGCAGGATACTCGACGTCTACACTTCCGGGCGGGGCAATTCCTTCCTGAATTTTTGCGTCAATTATCAGGATTGCCCCTTTAACGCCGTGATTTTTTCAGAAGACATGAAGAAGTTCGGCAACCTCACCGCCCTGCTTGGCCGGCAGGTGCAAATCAGCGGCCTCATTGAAATCTATAAGGGCCAGGCGGAAATCAAGATTCGTGACCCGGTCCAGATTCGTGTCGAACCCTGAATCCAGTTTTCGAAGAGAGGCGAGTTGAAAAGGAAAGCTATCCTTTTTCTTCGATGGTTGTGTGTTTGCCTGGTAGGTGTCGGCCTGAGCGGACGGGTCGAGGCACAGCAGGAACCGTTGGCCTCCCCGCTCGCAGCCCTCTTGAAGGAAGGCTACCGGCAGATTGATCAAGGAGATCATGGGGAGGCTGAGATCAGTTTTCGCCGGGTTCTGGGAGGGAATCCACAGTTGCCGACGGCACGTCGCGGCCTGGGACTGGCCCTATGGGGGCAGGGGCAGCTTCCCAGCGCCGAGAGGGAATTGAGGGCAGCGGTCGAGCTCGACTCTTTTCTTGACCCCGGGGATTCTTCCAGATTAGGCGCAGCGGTTCACTTTGAGCTGGCGAGGGTGCGGGACCAGCTCGGCGGCCAGGCCGCAGGCGAAATCAGAAGGCTCGAATACCGGCGACGAGCTATCGAGGGATACCAGGAAGCGCTGGGGGTTGACCCGGGCCTGATCGCTGCGCGGATGCGCCTGGCGAATCTTCTCCTCGAAACAGGAAAAGCTTCCGAAGCGGTCCGCGAAGCGGAAGTGGTGGTCCGTTCCAGGCCCACCGACGTGGAGTCGCGTCTCCTGCTGTCTAGCGATTATCAGCAATGGTGCGATCTAACCCGGGCCGAGAGGGAGCTAAACGAAGCTCTACGGTTTGAACCCAACCACTCGTTTGCGCTCGTAAGGCTGGGAGAATTGCTGATGGAACGGGGCGAGCTGGGGGGAGCGATAGAAAAGTTTCGCCTCGCCACGGGAATTAATCCTGAGTTTTGGGAAGCTCATCGTGCCCTGGGATTTGCGTATTTGAATTCCCACCAGCCGAGGGAGGCGATTCAGGCTTTTGAGACTGCCTTAAACATCGAATCGGGAGATTGGCAATCTCGCTACCACCTGGCCACACTTGTCGGTCAGGGAGGGCAGCTTGCCCTGGCCGCCGAGCATCTGGAACATGCCATCACCGCCAAGCCCGACTTCTGGCAGGCCTACGAAGAACTCGGCTACGTGCTGCTCCGGCAGGGAAAGGTGGAGGGTGCGGCCCGCCGGGCGGGATCCATCTTGCGCCTCAGCCCTCGTGCCGCCGAGGGCCATGTCGTTTTGGCCATGGTCAGTTGGAGACGGCGCGAAGTTGAAAATGCCCTGGTTGAGTGTGCCCTGGTGCTCGAATCCCGGCCCGATGACCTGGGCGCCCTGGCGCTGCAGGCATTGGCCCTGTGGGAAATCGGAGAGAAGGCCCAGACCCGGCAAACCATGACTCAGATTGCGGCTCTGCAGCCGCAACTGTTCGACCCCTCACAATTCTGTGAGCGGATTATCTGCGGAGCGAGAGACATCGGCCCCATCCGCAACCTGCTGCGTCGCTACCGGTACTTGATTGTGCCCCGCCCTCAGTAGCCCCTCTTTTTGTCGACCACGTTGAGCAGCGGCAGTCCGTTCACGTAGCGGCGCACATTTTCCAGGAACAGCCCCTCGGCCCGCCCGCGGCGCTTGGGAGAGGAACCCGAGGAGTGCGATGTGATGATCACATGGTTCGCGCTCCACAGAGGATTTTCTGCGGGCAGGGGTTCCTGGTGGGTTACGTCGACGCCCGCGCCTGCAATCCAGCCTTCGTTCAACGCACGGACCAGCGCCGGAGTGTCGACCAGCTTTCCGCGTGACATATTCAGGAAGAAGGCGCTCTGTTTCATGGCCCGGAAAACTTTCTCGTTGAACATTTTTTCTGTGATGGGAGTGTGAGGAGCGGCGCTTACCAGCACGTCGCATTGCGGAACCATATCCATCAACCACTCGGGTTCGTGGAGTTCATCGGCCATTGGCGGCTTGGGCAAGGGTTTGGCGTCGACGGCCAGAATCCTCATTCCGAATCCGTAGTGAGCGTGGTGGGCAATCGTCGAACCGATACCGCCGAAACCGACCAAACCCATGGTCTTGCCGCCGATTTCGACCGCATCCAGGTTCCCCCATTTGTGCTGGTCGGTCTGGCGGACGTAGTCGTCAATTCTTCGCGCAAGAGCCAACAGCATTCCCATGGCTGTCTCGGCAATGCCGGGCGCATACATCCGCGCCATATTGGTCAGAACGATGGAACTATTGACGAGTTCAGGATAGAGGATTCTTTCCACCCCGGCCGAGGCATATTGAATCCACTTTAGCTTTGTGGCGGCGCGGAGGGTGTCGGGGGTGAAGCGTCCGAAGATGGCATCGGCATCCGCCGCGCGACGGTTGAGCTCCTCGATGCTTCCAACGCGCTCATACTCTACCCGAGGCGAAAAGCGACGCATTTTCTCAAGATTTTCAGGAAGGAGATTCTGGAGTGTCAGGATGTGAAGTGTTTCCGTTTGGTCCGACTGCGCCAGGGGATAGTTTTCGCTTGCGACGGGAGAGGATTCCGTGGTTGCCGCTTCCGGGGGGAGGGAAAGCAGGGCGACGCCGGTAGAGCCGGCCGTGACCCCCTTCAGGAAACCCCGCCGAGTAAGATTTTGTTTGCTCATAGATGCCTCCGGTTGGAAAGGTTTGAACTGTCTGAAATCAAAAGATCAATTGGAATTCCCATAGTCTATTGGAATTCTATGTCCCTTTTGGAATATATTTGAAAACATATAATTCCTGGCCTGAAGGGATGCTTCCCCCTAAAAAAGGCAGGAAACCTTTCCTTGCTTTGGGCTATCTAAATAAGGTTGACGGGGAGGGTGTGGGTGTGTACCCTTAAGCTATTGAAAAATAAGGATCGCTGGATGGGTTAGGTAGGCTTCGAAATGGGATTGCTCCGTGACTGATGAGGAAATATCCAATACTAATTCTTGAAATTAAGATATACCCCATGAGTGTGGGTCCGACCCTTCTGCCTTAGCGGAGGGGCTTTTCCGGGGTTTGTTCAATATTTTGCATCCTGCTTGACTTTTGGGGTCTCGGAAAATTACCATTTGAAGAGCTATCCGATTAGCCAGGTGGGTTGGCGAGAGGTGAAATGCACTTCTTGAGGAAAGCACGGGCACCCAAAGTATTCTTAGCTGCTTTGCTGGCAGCCATCGTGGGATTGGGCGTCTTCGAGGGGTTGGCTACAGCCCAGAAGAAGAACAACTCCAAGCGGCGCCGGAGGGCGATCCAAAGGGAGATGGAGAGCCC
>JAPUME010000296.1 GCA_027294185.1 Acidobacteriota bacterium
GGAAGAGGTCCTCATGCAGGAATTCGGAATAATCCTTTTTTGCAAACCAGCGCGACTTCCACGTTCTGGTGTACCCCAGCCGAAACCCGTAGGGATGAACCTTCTGTCCCAAATTCTTTTCCTCCTTAATCCCTTCGAACCGGTGTCGTTGTCGTTCCCAAAAAGCTATCCTCTAGGAGCCCCGCTCCGCCACGGCGATCACAATATGGCTCTGCCGCCTCTGGTAGGGGTGAGCACGACCCATGGATGCGGCGCGAAACCGTCCTACTCTCAATCCTTCGTTCACGTAGGCATTGCATACGAAAAGTTTATCCACGTCGATATTCTCGGATTTCTGTTCCGCATTAGCGATGGCCGATCGAAGAATTTTCGCCACCTGTTTCGAGATGCGCTTATTGGTGAATCGGAGAACCTCAATGGCTTTCTGCGCATTCCGTTGCCGGATCAGGTCAACGACCAGACGAGCCTTTTGCGGGGAGACGTGGATGCCTTTCCCCTCGGCGAGGTAAGCATCGCGAACCCGCGTGTCGCCCCCCATCTTTTTCAGAACTCGCCCGGCAAACGCCTCGGCCGTTTCGCGTCCCCGCATGTAGCGACAGTGCCGCCAGGAGGCCTTGCCTCGCGGGCGTTGTTGGATTTCGTACCACCGTTTCTCTGCCATGGAACCTGTTTCGACCTTTCCCGTTAACGTGGCGCCGGGGCCGCTGTTCTTTCCGCCGCTGATTTTACGCTGTGGCCTCGAAAAGTTCGTGTGGGCGAAAACTCGCCCAGTTTATGCCCCACCATGCTCTCGGTGATATAGACGGGAATAAATTTCCTCCCGTTGTGGACTGCGATCGTATGTCCCACCATTTCGGGAAAAATGGTGGAACGACGGGACCACGTCTTGATGACCTTCTTCTCCGAACGCCGGTTCAGCAACTCCACTTTTTTCATCAGGTGGTCGTCGATGAACGGTCCCTTTTTCACGGATCTAGGCAATGGAGTGCTCTCCCTGTTTCACTTTTTCATTTCCTCTTCTACTTCTTGCCCCGGCGGCGGGCGATAAAACGGTCCGTCCGACGGTTGTTCCGTGTTTTGTACCCACGGGTCGGCTTGCCCCACGGAGTGACCGGGTGACGGCCGCCGGAGGATTTACCCTCCCCACCTCCGAGCGGGTGGTCGACGGGATTCATGGCTACACCGCGAACGTTGGGCCGCTTTCCCATCCAGCGTTTCCTTCCTGCCTTGCCGAGAGAAACTTTCTCGTGATCGGGGTTCCCGAGTTGCCCGATCGTCGCCATGCAGCGAAGATTAAACCTGCGTACTTCCCCCGAGGGCAGCCGAACCAGCCCGATCGTCCCCTCCTTGGAGAGCAATTGCGCGCTGGTGCCTGCGCTACGCACGACCTGCGCGCCCTTGCCGGGCTGAAGCTCGAGGTTGTGGATTGCCGTTCCGGCCGGAATATTTTCCAGAGGCAGGGCATTGCCCACGATCACATCCGCCTCCGCGCCGGAGACGATACGGTCTCCTACCTTTAATCCCATTGGATAGAGAATGTATCTCTTCTCCCCGTCGAGGTAATGGATCAGGGAAATGAAGGCGGACCGATTCGGGTCGTATTCGACCGTCGCCACGCGGGCGGGAATGCCGATCTTATTCCGCTTGAAATCGATGATGCGATAATGTCGTTTGTGACCGCCGCCCCGCTGCCATATGGTAATCCGCCCACGGTTGTTCCGTCCCGAACTCCGTTTCTTGGATTCCAGGAGCGGGCGGTGTGGCTGATCGGTCGTCAACTCCTCAAAGCGAAGCGAAGTCCGAAAGCGTCTGCCCGGGCTTGTGGGACGAAACTTTTTTAAGGCCATTTTCCCGGTCTCTTACATCCCTTAGATATTCTCAGCATACTCGGGCATCTTCTCGCCCGCCTTGAGTTTGACATACGCCTTCTTCCAGTCCGACCGGTATCCTGTCATTCGGCCTCGGCGGCGCATCTTTCCCGGCATGTTCGCCGTGCGGACCGAAGCAACCTTGGCTTTGAAAATTTTCTGTACGGCTTCGCGAATCTCTATTTTCGTCGCGTCCGGATGAACCTGGAAGCACAGGGTCCGGTGTTTCTCCTTCACCTCCAGGCCCTTTTCGGTGATGATCGGCCGCCGGAGGATTTGATAAGGAGTCTTCATCGCGCCAGGACCTCCTGCAGGCGCAGGATGGCTGCCTCGGAGATCACCACGGTTTCGTGATTCAACAGGTCGTAGGGATTCACCTCGTGGTTGAGTACCAGCTTTACCCCTTGCAGGTTTCGAGAGGAGAGCTCCAAATTGGAATTCCGTTCGTGGTTGACAATCAGCAATTTCTTGTCGGAGGAGAAGTTTTTCAGTATCTTCGCGAGTTCCTTCGTCTTGGGGGTCTCGATTTTGAACTGGTCGACCACGGAAAGTTTTTGCTCCTGAAACTTGGCGGCCAGCGCCGAACGGAGCGCGCCGAGCATCACCTTTTTGGGAATCCGAAAGGAATAGTCGCGGGGCTGAGGGCCGTGGGCGATTCCGCCGTGCCTCCACAGGGGACTTCGAGAGCTTCCGTGACGCGCGCGGCCCGTGCCCTTTTGTCGCCAGGGTTTCGCTCCGCCGCCTCGCACCTCGCTGCGCGTCTTGGTGGAGTGAGTCCCTCGTCGCAGGCCCGCCAGGTGATGCCGGACTGCCTCCCAGAGGAGGCCGGTGTTGGGTTTCGAGGCAAAGATTTTGTCCTCGAGGTCGATTTGCTTGACCTTCTTGTTGGCCAGGGTTTTTACTTCAATCGTTGCCACGGTTTCTCTGCTGTTTCCTTTTTATCGTTTTATCGTTTCGGCGCTTTGGCTTTTTCAACAATCACATAACCACCGATCGGTCCCGGTACTGCGCCCCGCACGACCAGGGTATTGTCGTCCGGCAATACTTTCAAAACTTTGAGATTCCGTACCGTTACGCGCGCCACGCCCATGTGCCCCGGCATTCTCATTCCCTTAAAAACCCGGGAGGGATTGGAAGACTGTCCAATGGAGCCGGGGGCGCGGTGCGACATCGAGCCGTGCGTGGCCTGGCCTCCACTGAAGTTGTGACGCTTGTGCACTCCCGCAAACCCGCGCCCTTTCGAGGTTCCTGAGATATCAACGAACTCGTCCACGGAAAACTGGTCTACCAGAATTTTGTCGCCCGCCTTAACCTCTTCCGCCTCACCCTTGAGCCGGAATTCCCGCACGAAACGGGCTGGATTGGCGCCGGCCTTTTTGAAGTGCCCGGCCACAGGTTTTATGACGCGGCGAGGGCCCGGCAATTCGACCAGGGCCAACTGCACGGCTTCGTAGCCGTCTTTGTCGGTCGTTTTGCGTTGAACCACGACGCAGGGCCCGGCCTTGAGGACCGTGGCCGGAATCACGTCACCGTTCTCCGCAAAAATCTGCGTCGTGCCGAGTTTTTTCCCCAGTATGCCTGCTACCATCTCCGTAAGTCCGTATCCTCATCCCCTCCGGCGCGCCCCAAGCCGAGGCCCGAAAGCGTAACGGGGATTCTTATTTTATGTGCCCCTTCCCGAACGCTTTGATTTCAATGTCCACACCGGCCGGCAGATCGAGCTTGGTTAAAGCTTCCACGGTTTGAGGTGTCGGCTCCAAAATGTCGATCAGCCGCTTGTGTGTCCGGATTTCAAACTGCTCGCGTGACTTCTTGTCGGTGTGCGGGGAGCGAAGCACGCAATACTTGTTCTTGATCGTGGGCAGGGGAATCGGCCCCGCCACCTGAGCCCCGGTGCGCTTGGCGGTGTTGACGATCTCACCCGCCGATTGATCCAGGATGCGATGATCGTAGGCCTTCAGCCGAATTCTGATCTTTTCGTGAAGCATCTTTGTTTCTCTCGCTCTCCCTGCCCCTGCGTTACTCGATGATATCGGTAACGGTGCCGGCGCCGACGGTATGGCCGCCTTCGCGGATGGCGAAGCGCAGGCCCTTCTCCATGGCGATGGGCGTGATCAGCTCGATCGCCAGCCCGACGTTGTC
>JAPUME010000297.1 GCA_027294185.1 Acidobacteriota bacterium
GAAACACGGAACTGAGAACCGATTGCAGCCCCATGTCCTCGCGCTCCGAGGGAAGCAGGTCCATCTGGAGGAACCGCTCGTAGGATTTCTTCTGGACTCCGATCAGATTGGGAATCTGGATGGCCGTCTTGATTTTGCCGAAGTCGATACGCATCGGGGATACACCGTTGTTCCCGTTTATCATTCTTGAGACTCCTTACTTTCTTTCGTGGCACACGCCGGTATTCAGACCGGGCGTGAAAGTTGCTGCTGCCAGGCGGTAGACCGGGGTTTCCCTTGAGCGTGGGAGCTCCCTGGTAAATCGAGAGGATTGTTCACAAGTGGAGGTGAGATTTTCTTCAATCCCAGCCCTTTTTCGGATGCAGGGCCGTCGCCCTGCAATTCAAGAGACAGTTATTCAATGTCTAGGTAATCTCTACTGTAGCGCCGACATCGGTGAACTTCTTCTGCATGGCGTCGGCGTCATCTTTGCTGATACCTTCTTTGATCGGCTTGGGGGCGGCATCGACCAGGTCCTTGGCTTCCTTCAGGCCCAGGCTCGTCACCTCACGCACGGCTTTGATCACATTGATCTTCTTGTCGCCTACGGCGGTCAGCACGACCGTGAACTCGGTCTTTTCTTCAATGGCTCCCGCCGCTTCGCCGCCGGGGGCCGCCCCTGCCGGCGCGACTCCTGCAAGGGCAGCAGCTGCAGAAACCCCGAAAGCTTCTTCGAACTTCTTTACGAAGTCGGCTGCTTCCAGTAGCGTCCAGCTTTTCATCTCTTCCAGGGTTTGATCGACTCGTTCCGACATTTTGTGGGTTTCCTCCTCAACAGATTACTGAATGATTTCCAAGTTTGTCTTTAGCGGATCAAGTCTCGCTTCAAGACTGAAATTTCTGCTTCTTTTCCGCTTCCTGAACCAGGAAGGCAATCTGCCGGGAAAGGGCGTTCACCGCCGACAGCGTGCGTTGCAGCGTGGCTCTTACGACCCCCGCGATCTGGGCATAGAGCGCCTCCCTGGAAGGAATGCTCGCAATTTGTTTCAGCGATTCGAGCGATATGGCACGGCCTTCGACTATGCCGGCCTTGAAGGTGAAAGCGGGATGCTCCTTCGCATAGGCGACGATCAACTTGGCCAGTGCCACCGGGTCTCCTTCAGTTCGGGCCACAGATGTGGTCCCGCGCAAATCCTGGGCCACCGGTTCGGCGGGTGTTCCTTTGGCTGCACGCTCGAGAAGGCTGTTCTTGACCACCTTGTAGGATGCGCCGGCGGATCTCATCTTCCTGCGGAGTTCGACGTCCTGGCTGACCTTCAAGCCTTCAAAGGCGCTCAAGATCAGGGTCTTCGAATCTTTCAACTGCTCCCGCAGGGCTTCGACCTGCTTCTGTTTTTCCTCATGCTTCATCGATGCGATTCCTTTGTCTCTCGATCCCTAATCCGAGGCTGAGGTTTCCACCTCCACCGGGATACCCGGTCCCATGGTAGAGGAGACCGTCACGCTTTTTACGTAGTGGCCCTTTGAGGCGGCCGGTTTGGCCCGCAGGACGCTGGAAATCAGGGCGGAAGCGTTCTCGGTCAGCCGTGCGGCCTCAAACGACGCTTTTCCCACCGGGGCATGAATGTTTCCGCCTTTATCCACACGGAACTCCACTTTTCCGGCTTTTACGTCCTTCACTGCCTTGGCGACTTCGAAGGTAACCGTTCCGGTCTTTGGGTTGGGCATCAGCCCACGAGGGCCAAGCACCCTTCCAAGCTTTCCGACCGAACGCATCATGTCCGGCGTGGCGACCACAGCGTCAAAATCCAACCAACCGCCCTGGATTTTCTGGACGATGTCATCCCCTCCGGCTTCGTCGGCGCCCGCCTCGCGGGCCTCACGAATCTTATCCGTGGAGGCGATGACGATGACTCGAACGGTTTTTCCCAGCCCGTGGGGCAGCTGCACCGTGCCGCGCACCATCTGGTCGGCGTGCTTGGGGTCAACCCCCAGAGACATGGAAACCTCGACCGTTTCGTCGAACTTGGCGAATGCAACCTTCTTGAGCAGCTCTATGGCGGCAGACAGCTTGTAGGGCTTCTCTTCCACCTGCTCGACGGCTTTGCGAAAATTCTTTCCGTTCTTCATGGTGGTTCTCGTTATCCGGATGCGATCTCGATGCCCATGCTGCGCGCCGTCCCCTCGACGGTTCGAATCGCGGACTTCAGATCCACGCAATTAAGGTCGGGCATCTTGGTGCGCGCGATCTCTTCCACCTGCTGGGGAGTGACTTTCCCCACTTTATTCTTGTTCGGTTCGCCGGACCCCTTGGCCAGCCCCGCAGCCCGCTTCAATAGAACCGGAGCCGGCGGTGTCTTGGTGATGAAGCTGATCGAGCGGTCGTGATAGACGGTAATGACGACCGGGATGATTAATCCCTCCTTATCGCGCGCCGAGGTCTTGGCGTTGAACGCCTTGCAGAAATCCATGATGTTCACGCCGTGCTGGCCCAGGGCGGGACCCACCGGCGGAGCCGGCGTTGCCTTGCCGGCAGGGATTTGAAGCTTGATGAGTGCGTTGATTCTTTTCGCCATCGGGTACCGTCCGGGTTCAATCTAGAGCCGTGGGGTGGCTCGCCTCAGAAGCCTGCGAGCCGCCGGGTGCCTACGTGATCTTCTCGACCTGATAGAAATCCAGCTCCACCGGGGTGGCGCGTCCGAAAATCGTCACCATGACGCGCAGCGTATTTCGCTCGGAATTGATCTCTTCCACCTCAGCGGAGAAATCCTTGAATGGGCCGTCGGTAACTTTGACGGTCTCGTTTTTCTCGAAAATCATCCTCGGCTTCGGATTTTCGGCGGCATCTTCCACGCTGTGGATGATGCGATGGACCTCGTCCTCACTCAGCGGTGTGGGGTTGTTTCCGGGACCCACGAAGCCGGTGACTCTCGGCGTGGACCTTACGAGGTGCCAGGTCTGGTCATCCATCTCCATTTCCACCAGAATATAGCCGGGGTAGAAGAGCTTGGAACTGACGATCTTCTTCCCTCCGCGAATTTCGATGACATCCTCGGTGGGAATCATGATTTCGCCGAACTGCTTGTCCACCTTGGCGGCCTGCACGCGGCTCTTGAGCGTCTCCGCTACTTTCCTTTCAAAGCCCGAGTAGGCGTGAATGATGTACCACTGTTTTGACATGGATTTTGTACGCTGTTCTTCTGAAACATTCGTCCCGAATCAGCCGGCTCCAGGCTAATCCTTAAATCAGTCCCCGCAGGGTATCGAGGAGGTTGTTAACCCCCAGGCTAAAGAGAGCGTCCACCACGAAGAAGAACAAGCCGAAAACGAAGACGGTGATGATGACGACGACCGTGGTTCCGTAAATTTCCTGTCGTCCCGGCCAGGTCACGCGTCTCATTTCACCGCGGACTTCGCCGACGTATTCAGTGGCGCGGCGAGGGAACTCCACCCAATCGCGCAACCAGACAGGCATATTCTTTTCCGTTCGAATTCCTTCTGGCATTGTTGGTTCCGTACTCCTGGTCTGGCAGGGGAGGAGGGATTCGAACCCCCACGTCCGGTTTTGGAGACCGGCAGTCTACCGTTGAACTTACTCCCCTTGCGAAGCCAACGCTTTCCTGCTGCGAGCCACGGGTCTCAAAAACAGCTCTTCCGGCTGTCTGCAAAGTCGCCTGCTATTTCACTTCCTTATGCCCGGTATGGTGCCGACAATGGGGGCAGAATTTCTTGAGCTCCAACCGATCCTGCTGTTTCTTCTTGTTTCGAGTGGTGGTGTAGTTTCGATGTTTGCATTCACCACATTGCAAAGTAATGATGTCGCGCATAGTCCGTTATCCAGATCCCCGCAGGGCTCTCCCTGCCCCTGCGTTACTCGATGATATCGGTAACGGTGCCGGCGCCGACGGTATGGCCGCCTTCGCGGATGGCGAAGCGCAGGCCCTTCTCCATGGCGATGGGCGTGATCAGCTCGATCGCCAGCCCGACGTTGTC
>JAPUME010000298.1 GCA_027294185.1 Acidobacteriota bacterium
TTCGTCGGTGTGGGCGTCGCGGCGCAGTTGCAAAATAGAAACCGTGGCATCCGAGAGGGCATCGCCGTTCGTTTTGAGTGTTACGTTCCCACTCAAATTTCCGTCGGCCTGACCCATTAGGCAGCCAGGCAATGACAAGCCGCCCAAAAGATAAAAGAAAAGCGATAGCGATCGCATAAAGAAAAAGTTTCCCGGCTGAATAAGGTTGCTCGGCACACCTTCCGCTGCGGTATGCCCGATCTTGCGAGAGAGGAAAGAATGGGATTACGCCGGGGGAGCGCGTGGGGAAACAAGTCTGCTCAGGTTTGGGGAGGCGAGTGCGGTGTTTTCGGCACCGAGGAAAGGCTCGCTCAGAAGTGTTTTGTGAATTCGCTGAGGGATGGAAGGAGTCGTGGCCGGAGGGGTACCCGTGCTGCAGAGCGTGCAGGAGCGCGCAGCGTGGTACTCGTGGTCATGCACCGGCACTAAACCGGCCGACAGTGCCACCAGCACCAGCAAACTGACCAGTAAAGCCGGCAGGCGCGATGATTTTCTCGAACTCATCCTTTGGGCCATCTTCTAACCTCGCTCATACTACATGAATCAATTGAGCGAGCCAAGGTTCAAAGTGAATTCCTGCATTCCGGCGCTGGGGAATATTTGGAAAGGCCCGTTTCGGCTTGCCCGTCTTCAAATGGGAGTGGTAACATCGGTTGACTACGACCCGGAGGGAGCCTGATGCTGATTCGAGTGCCGAAAGGTTGGCAGATTCCGGAGCGGGAGGCGACTCCGGAAAGCGTCTATCTTGAGCGCCGGCGCTTTCTTGGCCGCGCCCTGGGCGTGGCCGGGTTGGCCGCTGTGGGAGGGACGGGGTGCCTTCAGGGCGCTTTAGATCCTCAGGCCCGTGGCTTTCCCGCAAAGCTGGATGCTCCCCGCAACTCCAAATTCCGCCCGCAGCGCCGCATTACCCGATATGACATTGCGACCGGCTACAACAACTTCTACGAATTCTCTCTGGACAAACAGGCCGTAGCGCGCCTCGCCCGGGACTTCAAATTCCGGCCCTGGCAGGTGGAAGTTAAGGGGTTGGTCGAAAAGCCTTTGAAGTTCGATGTGGATGATTTGATCCGGCGCATGAAGCTCGAGGAGCGCGTTTATCGGTTCCGATGTGTCGAAGCCTGGTCGATGGTGATTCCCTGGGTCGGTTTTCCGATGAAACAGTTTATCGATTGGGTGAAGCCCACCTCCCGAGCCCGGTTTGTGCGCATGGTCACTTTCAACCGGCCGAGTGAGGCTCCCGGCCAGAGAAGCCAGCCGCACTATCCCTGGCCTTACTTTGAGGGATTGACGATGGAAGAGGCCACGAACGAGCTGGCGATGGTGGTTGTGGGGATGTACGGGCGCGCGCTGCCGAACCAGAACGGCGCGCCGATTCGATTGATCGTTCCCTGGAAATACGGCTTCAAGAGTATCAAGTCCATCGTAAGATTCGAGTTCGTCAGAAACCGCCCGCCAACCTTCTGGAATCAGGCCGTGCCGAACGAATACGGTTTTGTCGCCAACGTAAATCCCGCCGTACCCCATCCGCGCTGGTCTCAGGCGAGTGAGCAGGTGGTCGAGACCGGCGAACGCATACCCACGCTGCCGTTCAACGGCTATCAAGACTACGTGGCCGACCTTTACAGTTAGCCTCCGCGTGCAGGCGAATGACCCGTCACAAATTTCTCCACCGTCATGCCCGGCGGCTCGTCGCCATGAGAAGCATGAAGACGGCCGGTGACGGTGATCTCATGACCTTCGGGAACTTCGCTTTTGCGAAGCTGCTCGGCGCCCGGTCCTCTTTCCAGCACAAGAAGCTTTTGAAGCCCCGGCACATCCAGGGCCAGGAATTTCTCGTGGCGAACCAGTTTGCCGCGTACCGTGAAGCGGACTTCCCCGGGAGTGAATCCGGCGTTCTTGACCGCCTTGGAAATTCCTGTGGGATCGAAACTTCTTCCCGGCTTGGGTGTGAGGACGGCTGCACCTTCCTCCAGACTGACGTTTACTTTACCGACGCCATCCAGGCGTCGCAGGGCTTTTTCCGCCCCGTAAGCTCAAAGAGATCACGTCATCCCGTCGATGCGGACCTGTGCTTCCGACACTTGGGCTTGCAGGGTCGGTGGCGGAAGCGATGCGCCGAAAAACAATACGAGACATCCTGCGGCGAAAGAAGCGATTTTTCCTGGAGCCATCATCTTATTACCTCCCCTCAATTTTCAGGGTCAATTATACGCAGCTTGTAAATCCGTTTATTACCAATATCGGAAACGTACAGATTCCCGTTCGGCCCAAGCGTCAGCGCCACCGGTGACTCGAATTGGACCCCCTGCGGCATCGGCAGCTCCCACTGGGCCAGGTACTCACCTGTTTCCGAGAGCATCTGTACGCGATGGTTGCCACTGTCGGTGATGTGCATCCGACCTTTGGTGTCGACGGCCACGTCGGTAGGGTCGCCGAACTGGCCATACCAGGTGCCGGGTGAGCCGATGCTCTGTTGAAATTCACCCTGAGGAGTGAAAACCTGAATGCGACCGTTGTGCGTGTCGGCAACGTAGATCATGCCGTCAGGACCCACATCGAGCTTTACAGGGTAGTTGAGTTGGCCTTCCGAATGTCCCTTGCCACCCCAGGCAAGAAGGAATTCGCCTTTTGCGGTGAACTTCTGGATTCTGTGGTTGTAGAACTCACTCACGTAGATACGGCCTTCTTTGTCGGCAACGACTCCCACCGGCGCCGAGAATTCTCCTTCTTGACTACCATGACTTCCCCACGCAAAGAGGAATTCGCCTTCCGGTTTAAAAACCTGCACTCGGTCCAGCTCGAAATCGGCTACATAAACGTTCCCCTCGGGTCCAATGGCGATATCCAGGGGCTTTTGGAGTTGGCCGGGCTTGCTGCCGCACTCCCCGAAGGAACGTAAAGGTTGGCCGGTAGGGGAAAACACCTGCACGCGGCAGGCGCGGGCATCAGCGACAAACACCTCGCCTTCGGTGCTCACGGCGATGCCTTGGGGCTCTTCCAGTTTCTGCGCCCTCGTGCACGCCCCATCCCATTCGGCTGCCACTTTATAGCTAGGCTCCACCGTCGACGTCGATGGTCCGCAGGAGGACCAGCCGAGAATCGCCAACGCCAGCAGGTAGAATCCCAAACCCCGATTTGACAAAGTTCGTTCTCCTCAGAAGAGGTATCGGATGCCCATAATGAAAGTCGATGTCGGCTTAGGCTGCAATCCGTTGAGGTCGCGGTAAATAGGAACCGGTGCTGCAAACTCCAGCACGATTTGGCGTGTGGGCAGAAACTGGACACCGGGGGAAAAGAAGAGAATGTTTCCGCCCGAGTTAGCCACGGAAACGCCCTGCATTCTGTTCCGGGTGAAAAATTCCCCGTTCAGTTCTCCCACTAGAAACAGGTTTTTGCCCTCGAATCCGCGCCAGGGAAGCAGTCGATAAAGATAGGCGAAGTCATAGTTCCAGTGATTACCGGGATTTGTCCCTCCAGAATTCTCCCGCGTGAGCAAGTACTGAGAATCGGCCACCAGCCAGTGCCGGTCGCGGACGTGGGAGAAGATCAAAGCAAACAGATAATCCACCGTGTTCGAGGTAAAGCCGCTTCGCCCGCTGGGGACTCTTACCCCGAACTCACCCGCCAGCCGCGTGAAGCCTCGCCGCACATTTTTCTTGTATAAGCCGTCGTATTTGAGAAAAATCTGCGCGTCGGCAAAGCCTGACCGTGTGTCCTCGGTTCGCTCCCCCCTGATACTCTGCTCCGTGTCCAAGGTAACGAAGGGGACGACCACCGTGAGATTCCAATCGGGACGAAAGCCCCAGACCACCGCATAGGGATTGACGAAGGCACGGCTACGTGCCTGCGGCCCGGGGACAGAGAAATTCTCCAGTCGCAGAAAGGAGCGGAGCATTACTGCCTGGTTAAAAACCGTTCGGCCTCCGGGAGCCACGATTTGTGCC
>JAPUME010000299.1 GCA_027294185.1 Acidobacteriota bacterium
GCGGGACTCATGGCTCATCCGCGCCAATGCCTTCAGTTGCAGCAGCTCCCGAGGCTCAAGCGACACACCCTGGACGCACAGTTTCGCGAATTGCGGCTTCGGATCGTCGAGTCGCCCCAGGCCCGGACGGGAATTCTCGCGCAAGTAGGCGACAGCTTCTCCCACCAACCCAAGCCTTTTACGAATGGCGTCCAGGTCTGTGAGCGGCGAAAGCTCCTCAAGCTGCGCGACCGCCAGCGGGCCGGTCAGATAGCCGCGGAGAATCTCCCGAACGCCTGAAAATTCGAGCACGTCGGAAAGTTCCACTGTGCGGGAGTCTTTCGGATTCATCGGGAAATCGTCCTCAGGAGAAGCACCGCTGTCGTGCGGATGAAGAAAGTGACCGAACGCGCGTACTGTCATTCTTCCCCCGACGCGGCGGGCAAAGAATCTCTCTCTCGAACCCTCACCGTCGAAACCAGATGCAACGCGGCGTGCCGGGATGTGCGCGCAAACCGGGTAGCGCAGAACCCGGTGTCCGGTTCTGCGGCATTCCTATTTGCACAAACCCGAAAGACGCGGAACCTGAGAAGGCTGGTCCCGGCACACCGGGACAGGTTCCACGCTACCTGCTCGAAGATCCATGCTCGAGGCGAGAGGCAACCCTCGGCTCAGCATGACATGCCCGCAGAGAGTTGGTTTACCTAATTCCTGGTACCACGAAACTCACCTTGAATCCCCGGCACAGCAAAATTTCCGCTAGCGGGCGAGCAGGCGTGCGACGTCCTTGGCAAAATAGGTCAAAACGATGTCCGCCCCGGCTCGGACGATGCAGGTCAACGACTCCAGGATAATTCGGTCACGGTCCACCCAGCCCCTCTCAGAGGCGGCGGCGATCAGGGCGAACTCCCCGCTGACCTGATAGGCGGCAATCGGCACGTTGAATTCAAACCGCGCGGCGTTGATGATGTCGAGGTATGGCAGGGCTGGCTTGACCATGATGATGTCGGCGCCTTCTTCGATGTCGAGAGCGATCTCGCGCAGCGCCTCGCGCGCATTCGCCGGGTCCATCTGATAAGACTTCCGGTCGCCGAACTGAGGCGTGGAATCCGCCGCCTCGCGAAAGGGACCATAAAAGGCGGAGGCGTACTTGGCCGAATAAGCCAGGATGGGAACCTGGGTGTGCCCGTGGGAATCCAATTCATGGCGAACGGCGCCCACGCGCCCGTCCATCATGTCGGAGGGAGCCACGATGTCGGCTCCGGCTTCGACCTGTGAGAGGGCTGTCCTGGCCAGAAGGTCGAGCGAAGGGTCATTTTCCACCCGGCCTTCCTTGACCACTCCGCAATGCCCGTGGCTGGTGTATTCGCAAAGGCAGACGTCGGTAATGACCATGAGTTCCGGCAGGGCTTTCTTGATGGCTCGGGTCGCTTGCTGCACGATTCCCTGCGCATCGTAAGCGCCGGACCCCACTTCATCCTTCTTCTCCGGAATGCCGAACAGGATGACCGCCGGGATGTCCAGCCCCGCAGCCTCCCGGCACTCCTCGACCAGTAGGTCCACCGACCAGCGGTGGTTGCCGGGCATGGAGCTGATCTCCTGCTTCACCTTCGTGCCCGGACAGGCAAAAAGCGGATAGACGAGCTTGCTAGCGTCGAGGCGGGTCTCGCGGATGAAGCTGCGAAGTTTCTCGTTTCCTCTCATTCTGCGGGGACGTTCGATGGGAAAAGGCATGGCAAGATTCCTTAAGATTCCCTCGGCTGTCGAGGAACCCCTCTCGGTCGGATTCCATGAACTCCGTGCTTAATACAAGCCCTGGTGCGCCCCGATATTCCCGAAGCTGCCGATGTTCGAGAGCGACAGGGAGAAGCGGATTTGATTCTCACGGCGCAACGGGCCGAGCGCGAAGCGGCGGTACTCCAAGTCCACCCCGAAGCACCCGAAATTATAGGTGATTTGCCCGATCGTTTGGTGAGCTTCTCCCTGGGAGAAATTATAGTCCGCCCCGAAGGCTCCGCTCAACCCCCGCCGTCGGGTATCTCCGAAACCGAAAACACCCCGCAACAGGTGAAACGATTTCAGAGTCGAAAGGTCAAGCCCCGATAGGCTCCGCGTCGCCAGGACCGAGGACTTGTTGATGAAGAAATCCGTCACGCTCAGGAAGAGCCCGCCGCGACGGACGTTGGAAGTGATTCCGGCGTTCAGCACGCCGCCTCCCGAGGGGCTGAAATCAGCCCGGATTTCCGTGTCGTAGTTTGAGAAGGGGGAGAATTTGAGCACGGAAACCAGCGGCGACAGGCGACGCCCCGTAGCAAAAGCGAATCCGGTCAGGGAGTTCGTGGGTTCGAATACGACTCGCTCCCGCGGGCGCAGCGCGTTGCCGAAAGTGGGATCAAAAAAGTACTTCTGGCTCAAACGCCAGGAAAGAAGCTCTCGGGCCTGCGGCGTCTCTTCTCCATTGCCGGCCCCCCTGCGAAAGAAGATTCGGTTCGTGACCGAATATTCAATCTCGTGGGTTTCGGCAAAAGTGTCCACCTGATCGAAGCGGATGAT
>JAPUME010000003.1 GCA_027294185.1 Acidobacteriota bacterium
ACGCATCCGAGTGGTCGCCGGAGGAGAAGAACAGATCGATGAGGTGCGCAGCGGGGCAAGCTATATCTCGCAGAATGATCTTCGGGTACACTTCGGATTGGGCCAAGCAACGAGAGCCGACCTGGTGGAAATCAAGTGGCCTAGCGGCACCGTGGACACACTCCAGAACGTGGAAGCCGACCAGGTGATTTATGTAGAGGAGGGTAAAGGAGTCGTCAAGAAGCAGAAATTTCTTCGACCCAGCAGTTGAATTGATTGGAGGATCGGGGAAGGACTTGTTGTGTCATTCCTTATGCGTACGACATTCGAGGCCAGAGGTGCTTGCCGGAGTATTATCCGACGGAAGATTTCCTGGTGGAACTCCTGGTATCTTTGCCCCGCCGACCCGCAAGTCGTCAAGTACCACAAAGATTTGGTCAAGAAGATCATGGACGATTGGAGGTTCGATGGATTGAAACTTGACGGACAACATATGAACGGCGTGCCTCCCTGTTATAACTCGGCTCACGGGCATACGAGGCCGGAAGAGTCCGTCGAGGCCGTGCCCACATTCTTCAAAATGATTTATGACACGGCCCGCAGCATTAAGCCGGATTCTATGGTCGAGTTTTGTCCCTGCGGCACCGGTTACTCTTTTTTCACCATGCCCTACATGAACATGGCGGTGGCCTCCGACCCGGAAAGCTCCTGGCAGATTCGCCTCAAAGGAAAAACCCTCAAGGCATTGATGGGCGACTCCATTGCTTATTTTGGTGACCATGTCGATATGAGCGATGGGGGCGATGATTTTGCCTCGACGGTTGGCATTGGGGGTGTTGTGGGCACCAACTTCACCTGGCCACCCGGCTCGGCGGAAAGAGGCCGCCTGGATCTGACAGCGCAGAAGGAAAAGGTCTGGGCCAAGTGGACCAAGATTTATAAGGAAAAGATGCTTCCCAAGGGGGAATATCTCGGTACATTATACGACATCGGTTTTGACAAACCGGAAACCCATGCGATCCGAAAGAACGGAAGTCTTTACTACGCTTTTTACGCCCCTGATTGGAAGGGGGACGTAGAAATACGGGGCCTGGAGGTGTGCGCTTACCGCGTTACCGAATATGTCGATGGAAAGGATTTAGGTAAGGTTCAGGGTCCTACGGCAACTCTGAGTGTAGAATTTAAGAAGCATCTCTTATTGGAAGCAACACCTGAATAAGAAAAGCCTACGTCGGGCAGAATTGATTTCGTCTCACTCTTCTTCTTGATGCTGGCCGCCTTGAATTATTCCGGTAGAATTATCTTCCACGCTAGGGTGAAAGATCAGATGGATCGTCGAACGCCCTCAACACCTCTGGGATTTCACCGCTTTGGAGAGATATTTGCGCAAAAGCTATTCAATCACACACGGTAAATCCCACCCCCTTTTGTATTCCTTTTGGTTTCTTCTCTTGCTGGCCACGGTGACTCTGCTTGCGTCCGAAAATCCGGCAGTAAAGTTCGTCGATGTTACATCGCGGAGCGGCATCACCTTCAAGCATGACAACGCCGCCACTCCGGAAAAGTATTTCATTGAGACGATGGGAGCCGGCTGCGGCTGGATCGACTACAACAATGATGGATTGCTGGATGCCTATCTGGTGCAGAGCGCCGAGACTCCGATCTACAAACCCACCGAACCTCTCCGTAGCGCCCTCTACCGCAGCAACGGCGACGGATCATTTACCGACGTGACCCTCGAAGCCGGTGTAGGCGCCGAAGGATTATTCGGCATGGGTGTGGCCGTCGCGGACTACGACAACGACGGGTTTCAGGACCTCTACGTCATCGGATGGCACCGTTCGATCCTTTATAGAAACCAGGGTAACGGCACCTTCGAAGATGTCACCGAAAAGGCGGGCGTAGCGAACCAGGGCCGTTGGGGGTCGAGCGCCGCCTTCTTTGATTACGACAAGGATGGAAATCCGGATCTGATGGTGGTGAACTACGTCGTCTGGTCTCCCGAGAACAATATCTACTGCGGTGAGCGCCGACCGGGCTATCGCACCTATTGCCATCCAAATAACTACGACGGCCAACTCCCCACCCTCTACCACAACAACGGCGACGGAACCTTCAGGGAAGTCACCCGCGAGGCCGGCATGGGCGATGAACCCGGAAAGGGTCTGGGAATTGTGACCTCGGACTTCAACGACGACGGCTGGATCGACGTCTTCCAGGCTAACGACACCATCCGCAACTTCCTGTTCCTCAATAACGGCGATGGAACTTTTCGCGACGCCACCTTCATGGCCGGCGTCGGCTACAGCGAGGATGGCAAGGCGGAGGCCGGCATGGGCACCGACGCGGCCGACTACGATGGGGATGGCCGGCCTGACATCTACGTAACCCATCTGGACTTCGAGATGGACCGCCTCTACCGGAACAACGGGGACGAGACCTTCGAGGATGCCACCTACAAGGCTCAAATCGGCAACCAAGTGATCAAGTTCAGCGGGTTCGGAACGCGCTTCTTCGACTACGACAATGACGGCCGCATCGACCTATTTGTTGCCAACGGCCACATTCTGGACAATATTCACCTGTATCACGACGATGTTGGATACGCTGAGTCGAACTTGATGTTTCGCAACCTGGGGGGAGGCCGTTTCACGAATGTTTCCAGCGAGCTGGGATCGGATTTCACCACTCCCCGAGTCAGCCGCGGGGCTGCCCTCGGCGATTACGACAACGACGGCGATCTGGACATCCTTGTCAGCAACAACGGCCAGGCGCCGCGCCTTCTCCGCAACGACGGCGGCAACACGAACTCCTGGCTGGCGATTTCTCTTGAGGGAACGAAATCGGGCCGCGACGGAATCGGCGCACGGATAAAGGTGGTTGCGGGCGACCTGACTCAAGTGAAAGAGGCCAAGGGCGGGATGAGCTATCAGTCCGCGCAGGATCCTCGGATTTATTTCGGGCTCGGCTCGCATATGCAAGCAGAAGAGGTCGAGATCACCTGGCCTTCCGGCACCGTTGACAGATTGGATAACGTTCCCGCAAACCGGATCGTCACCGTAAGAGAAGGTGCTGGAATTGTCGAGCGAAGTTATCCGAAGCTCGACTCTCCCTGAAGCTTGCCGAGGGGAATGAATGCAGTCACCCTTCAGCACTGACGGCGGGCCTCAACCTCATAGTCTATGATCGGGAGCACAGCAGCGTTGCGCACTATAAAACGAAAACATGGGCCGGTAATTCTGTTGCCCGTCTGGGTTTTCGTAGCCGCACACATTCTCAGCGCTCAGGAAGGCTATGTGGGAGCGGAGGTTTGTGGTGCCTGCCACACGGAAGAATTCGCGGCTCAGTCCCAGTCGAATCACGCCATTCGCACGCCTCGCAGCTTCTCCGCGCGGGCGTCAGCCCGAAGTTAATTTCGGAACGCCTCGGGCACTCGAAGGTGGGCTTTACACTGGACGTATACTCCCACCTGCTGCCCGGGATGCAGGAGGAGGCAGCGCACTTGGTCGACGTCGGCCTACGGGCCGCAATGGAAAAAGCGCAGGCGCCTGTCATGTAACTCTACCGGCGCCCGTTTGCAAAATGTTTGCAATTTGCAAACCTGAGGGGATTGAGTGACTTCTCTTGCAGGGGCTCATGGCCCGTAACTGGTCGAATTGGCGGAGAGGATGGGATTCGAACCCATGATCCCGCTATTAACAGGATAACGGTTTAGCAATCCTCTCCACCAATGTTCCAGAACGCAATCCCAATCACTTACAAGTGCACCACCGTACGAAAGAGGCCGCCATGTGACCTGAGTAGTCAGTTACAGGACACTTAAAGGGACACCAGTTCTGCCTTCCACGGACCGCGTGATTTCGCTTCCCGACCCGACCGAATTCTGGCGTCCACCGTAGTATAATCTTCACTCAGAACAATGGAGAAACAGTGGAAACGAAGAAGCGTGGACGCGTTGAAAATCTGAAGCCATGGAAGTCGGGACAGAGTGGTAACCCCGGAGGTAGGCCCAAGAGAGACTTTGCGGCGGAGATAGCAGCAGCGGCCTTTGAAATGGATAGGGAGGGCATCCTGAAGGCGGTCCGGGCTGGGCTGAAGTCAAAGAAGCTCAACCCTAAGCTCTACGAGGTCCTTGCCGACCGTGGCTTCGGGAAGCTGAGCCAGACAGTTCACGTTCCTGGGTTAGAGAACTTGCCGGAAATGGTAGCCGCAGCTCGGAAGAGAGCGAATATGCGTGGAAGAAACGGCTGAACAGCAAGAACCCTCATCACGGCGAAGAAGAACGACGATGTGCGGACGGTGTTGGATGTGAT
>JAPUME010000030.1 GCA_027294185.1 Acidobacteriota bacterium
CGAGCTCACCGAGTCGCTCTCCGGAAAAGCAACGGGGTGGTATTGGGTCCGGCTTGAAGCCCGGACCAGAACCAGCCGCGGAGAGGGCTTCCGCTGCTATACTAACCCGATCTGGATTCACCTTCAGGATTGACTCCGGGTTTCCACTGGAGTAAAGAGAAGCCTAAGATGACGGACGGACCTCCGGGAAATGGGACAATTCGGTACGTGATGTGCGAGCATTGCCGGACTCCGAACCCGGCCTCAGCAGCCAGTTGCGGCCAGTGCGGCAAGCCCATGCAAAAAGCGACTGAAGAGATGAAAGTAAGAGTAGTTAACTGTCCCAAATGCAAGAAGCCGCTTCCGGCAGGCAGCCGATTCTGCGGGTTCTGCGGGGCGGCCATGGCCCCCTCGCCGCCCCAGAAAGCGCCTCCCTCATCTCCTCCTCCCCGCGCCCCGGTTGCGGATGCACCTGAGGCAACACAGGTGTTTCACGGGCTGGAAATTCCGAAAATTGAGGTTGTGTTGAAGGAGATGAAGCCCGACGGGAGCATCGGTGAAGAACATAAAGTGGTAAAGGAGGCTCGCGTGGGGCAGAGCAATTGCGAGCTGACCTATCCCGACGATGTGCTGCTTTCACCTCGTCATTCGAGCGTTTCCATTCGCGAAGGGAAGGCTTTCTTGAAAGACCTGGGTAGTCGCAACGGAACCTTCATCAAGCAACGGCAAGACAAAGAGCTCGCGGCAGGGGATGTTTTCCTCCTGGGACGCGAGCTGTTCCGTTTCGAAGTGGAATCTCCGCCGCCCGATACCGAATCCGAAAAGACCCAGGTTCTTTCACGGGTTCCCGACCTTGCTTCCCCTCCTCTGAAAGCTTCCCTGTTGCACATTCGCCTGAACGGGGAGACGGTGGACAAGTGCCCTCTGGACAAGCCCGAGACCGTGATCGGGAGAACCAGCGGAGACCTGATGTTCAAAATGGACCCCTACATGTCGGGCAAACACGCCCGCCTCAAGCGCGAGCCGGGCCGTTACATTTTGCAGGACTTGAAAAGCCGGAACGGGATTTACCTGAGAATTCGCAACGAGATCCAACTGAGGGAGGGAGACGAGTTCTTTGCCGGCGAGCAAATCTTCCGCGTTCAGATCAAGCTGGCGTCCTGAAACCCTTATCCTAGGGCTGGGGAATCCCCTGCTTTTCGAGTTCGCCTCTTAACCTTGTTGCCCGGCTCTGAACATAGCGGTCCATGATTTTGGGCAGTTCCGCCCCCATGCGGGCGACCATGTCATCCTGAGCCTTTCTCAACTTCCCGTCCATCTCGTCCTGCGCTTTCTTCATTTTGGCGTCAATCCCCGTGGCTGTCTCGTTCAGCGATTCCATCCTCTGCTGAAGCTCTCGGGACTGGGCCAGGGCTTCTCCGGCAAGCTGCTTCTGCAGAAGGCGATAGAGACGGTCCAGCTCATCGTTGTTCCGAGAGACTTCACTCGCCACGTAGAAGTTGGAACCGATTCCCAGCGTTACCAGTGCGATCGAAAAAAGAATCAGGCCGCGAAGCTTTGAATAACCCATTTCCATGATTGCTCCTTTTCACCGACCTCGTGCGGCGAGGCGGGAACCTCCCCACTCGGGTCGTTAAGTGGCATCCTTTCGCTTCATCAGAATCAGCACCAGGACCGTCATCAGCAGGAGAAAGCTCGCAAGGATCGACAGATAAGGTCCTTTATCGGGCCAGAACCGCGACGGAAGAGGGAACGGCACCCGGCCGGACTGAGGGTCAAGCGGGGCTTCGAGGCCCGCCTCTATCTTGTCCAGGTCTTGGGGATGAAGCGTCACCGAGATCGTGTTGATGATCTTGAAGGCATAGTCCTGCGTCGAATGAGACCCGTGAAGACATAAATCCGCCAGGGCTTCCAGGCCCCATCGGGATACGGTCACCGCCGAGAGCCACTCGATCGGAGCCGACATGCCTTCGATGGGAGTCGGCGTGTACTTGTGGAATACCTCCATCGCTTTCTCGGAGGGATCGATGGCGCCGATCACGCTGTGGCCCAACCGCCCCCCCAATACGGGACCGGACGGGGCCGGCTCTTGTGGAGCGGCCTCGGCCATCATCTTGCCTGCCCGTGCCTTCGCTTCTGGCTGCGCGTAAATTTGACCCTCGAAAAGCTCTTCCACGGTAAGCGGGATGATCATGGGAATCCTCTTGATCGGAAGGAACAACCCGCAGAGAAGCAGTTCGGGGATCAGAATCAGGGGAAAGAGTGTCAAAGCCTTTTCCGCAGTGCCGACCATAGCGGAGAGCGTCAGACCGATGAGAGTACCGTTGGCAGACACCAGGAACATGATCACCACGGCCTGCAGGGCCTCGGCAGCGCCGAGGCGCAGCGCACCTCCCACCACCATCAGAACAAACACAACCGATATGCACTGTACCAGGGAGACGCCGGAAAGCACGGCCAGCTTGGAGAAGATATAGGAGGGGATCTTCAAGCCGGTTTGCCGCTCCCGTCTGTAAATCGCCTGTTCGTCAACGATCTCGCGAACGGCATTCGAGCATCCGAACCAGAGGGAAGAGAAAACCGCCATAAAGAGGGTTTGCACCTGGTTCGGCCCGCTCGCCATCAGAGCCACAAGTAGCGCCACGACGGGCGCCTGGACCAATAACAGCACGGTCTGACCGCTGTCCTTGAACTTAATCTCCAGATAGCGCTGGGTGAGAACCTTGAACTGGGTGAGGTTGAATCCCATCCCCCTGCGGATGTCGCCCTCGGAGTCGGGGGTCTTCGAGGGCGTGGGGCCCATGGTCTCCCGCAGCGGATCCACGACCAGCTCGCGATGAAGATCGGATTTTTCGAACCGCTCCTTCAACTTCAGGGAGTAGGAGACTGTGTTATTTTCCGTCAGGTCGTCGTAGACGTCCGCAGGGGATTCGGATTTGAAGTATTCGAGAAACTTTCCTCCCGGCCCGTAGAAAGCCAGCCGCCCCTGGACCAGCACCACCACCTTGTCCAGGAGCCCAAAGGAGGCCAGAAGATGCGTCGTAACGATTATGGTGGAACCCTGATTCGCCAGTTGACGGAACAGCATCATCATCACGGTTTCGGTTCGCGGGTCGAGGCCTGATGTAGGTTCGTCGAGGAAAAGCACGCCGGGCTTTGGAAGCAGCTCGATGCCGATACTGACCCGCTTCCTTTGCCCTCCGCTCAACTGGCTGACCGGCGTATCGGCCCGCTCGCTGATCTTCAGGGTTTCGAGCATATCCGTAATGCGCTGGTGGATTTCCTCGTCGGAAATGTCTTCCGCCAGCCGAATCTTGGCTGCATAGAAGAGACATTTTCGCACCGTAAGCTGACGGTGAACAATGTCTTCCTGCGGCACGTAGCCGATGTTGGTCTTCAGGCGATTGAAGTTCTGGATCAGGTCCGCCCCGTTGTAGCGAACCTGGCCCGAACTCGCCGGTCGGAACCCGTTCATGGCGTCCATCAAGGTGGACTTGCCGGCTCCGCTCGGACCCAGCAGGCCGATCAGTTCCCTGGGGTTCACGGCCAGGGAGATATCATCGAGTATCAGGCGGGGCTGGCCCGTTGCGCGGTCCAGCACCTGTTTGCTCAAGTGGAGCACGTCCAGTCGGACCACCTGAGTGCTCGGCTGATGGGAGAGGCTCAAGCCTTCAAAGCGAAGCTCCGAGGGTCCGACGACGATGCGGTCCATCTGCTGGAGCTGATGTCGCTTGACCTTGATGCCGTTGACGAAGGTTCCGTTCGTTGATCCGAGATCGACGACCACGTACCGCCCGTTCTGCTTGATCACCTCCGCGTGTTTGCTCGAGACGGTCGGGTGATTCACCCAGACATCATTGGAACGGTCGCGACCGATCGTAATGCGGTCCTTGTCCAGGGTTACTTTCTCGATCTTGAGCGCCGGGGCCTGGCCCATGCGGAAAATCAGAGATTTTCCGGCATAACGGCCGAAGGTGATGTAATCCCCCTCGTTGAGCTTGGTGTTGGGGACCCGCTTGCCGTTGACGAATGATCCATTGGTGGAAAGGTCCTTGAGGACGGCCTCGCCCTTCTCCAGGGAAATCATGGCGTGGAGGGCCGAGACGGTCGGGTGCTCCATTTGAATATGGCACTTGCGTGCATCGCGGCCCACGCACAATCCGCTCTCGGGGATATCGAGCGAGCGGACTACGTATTTGTCAACGATCAGCTCGACGTGAGGCCGGGAGACGGCCGCCAATCGGCGGCGGTCCACGATGGTGGCCGCCTCGGGGTTCTCGTCGAGACCGAGCCTCATGGATTCCCCCATATTAATAGCGGAGGTGCCCTGGGAGGGAGATCCCCTGGGCGGGGGCGGCGGAGCCACATTGAGCAATTCCGTCTGGCCAGTGGGTTGGGGAGCGCGCGGGGGAGTTTCCTTGACCCTCATCAGGCGAAAGAGGTGCTTCTCATCGGGTCCGAACGCCACGACATCTCCCGCCACCAGGTCCTTCCTGGGTACCCGCGTGCCGTTCACGTAAGTGCCGTTGGCGGATTTGCGGTCCTCGATGCTCAATTGCCCGGCTTCGCCCCACCCCACCCAGGCGTGAAGGCGGGAGACCTGCTCATCGGGGATAACAACCTGGCATTTTTTAGGGTCCCGCCCGATTATGAGTCCCTTGGCGCCGATTTTGAATTGTCGGCCTGAGAGCGGCCCCTGCGTGGCAACCAGTTGGAAGTCGGGTTTTCCCTCCCTGCGGGATTTGGCCGCAGGAGGAGCCGGAGAGACACCTTGGGGAGGCGGCCCGTCCCTCAAACCTCCGCCGCAGGCTCGACAAAACTTAAAGCCCTGCGGGTTTATTTCACCGCATTGGGGACACTTCATATCATGGTCTCCGAAGGCGTTCGCCTCGGGAAACTTTCTTTTTGGGAATCAGTCGGATTGAAAATCTTCCTCGCGGAATTCCTTGGCCTCTACCTTGGTCTCCTCATCGGCAGGCGCAAGCCCACTCCCTGAAATCTGGGACAATATCACCGTGATGTTGTCTTTGCCCCCGTTCTTATTGGCCAGGTCGATCAGGCTCTGGCACTTGGCGACCACGGTGTCGGTCCCCGAGACCGCCGCTAACAGATCAGAGGATTCCACCATATTGTGCAGCCCGTCGCTACAGACCACGATCCAGTCACCCTGCCGCACGTCGGCGTAAGTGACTCGCACGTCCAGAGTCTCGCTGGTACCCACAGCCTGGGTGAGGATGCTTTTCCTTTTCTCTTTCTCCTCTCCTTCAGGCATTTCCTGGCCGATGTCGGCCAGGTAGTTGAGAAACGTCTGATCGCGGGTAAGTTGCACCAGATTGTCTTTCCGGACGAGATAGGCACGGGAGTCGCCGACCTGTGCCACGAAGAGATGATTTCGGAAAAGAACACACGCCGTCGCCGTCGTTCCCATGCCGTGATAGCTGCTGTTGGACTGCGCCTGCTGCTGGATGACCTGATTGGCGAACTCGATCGCCTCGCGGAGCAGAAGAACGCAGTTCACCTCACTAATGCGATCCAGAGATTTCAGATTGTCGTAGAGACGCTTGGGTACGGTGGCGGTGCAGATCTGACTGGCGATTTCACCGGCCGACTCTCCACCCATGCCGTCGGCGACCAGCAGAAGTGTCCCGAATTTGCCCACCGTGTGGTTCCGGACGGTGGGCTGCAGGCTGCATTCCCCATTCGAGAGGTTGCAGACGGTGAAATTGTCCTCGTTGTTTTTCCGCACCTGCCCCGGATGGGTCAGGCCGAAGACCTCCACCTTCACGGGTCCGGATTCAGATCGGCTGGATTTCTTCACGAAGTCGGTTCCTTATGGAGGCAGTGGCCTCACACTTAGGTAAGCTCCTGCCGGAGGTTTTGAACACGCCCCTCACCGAGAAGTAATAAATAGGCCCTTCTTTTCTCTCCCAGCTTTCTACTACATGGACCCCATTCATGACCCCATGTTAATACGCTCTGCATTGTTCCAGAATGTGGAGGCAACTTGCATTTTCTACCATAG
>JAPUME010000300.1 GCA_027294185.1 Acidobacteriota bacterium
CCTCGGGCTGATTCGTAAGACCCAGGATGGCGTCGGCATGAGTGTGGTCGATGAACTTTTTCGGAATGAGCGCATGCGCCAGAGATTCGATGGAAGGCGTCGCAGATTTGAAATCGAAAAGATGAGTGCGAAGCTCGTTCAACATCCGGGGATTTGAAAGCCCATCCAAACGACGAAGTTTCAGGAGGTATTCAAGGTCGAGCCCGGGATGGCCCTCGGGCTCAATCACGGCCATGTCGAACCCCGAGGCCTTCACGTACAGGGCTGCCTTCTTTTCACCCAGGAGGTTCGTGCAGTATCCCTTGACGGATGTATTACCGCCGCCGTGAAGCACCAGGCTCGGCTCCGCTCCGAGCAGGCGAGTCGCGTAGGTTCGCAGCGCAAGGTCCTCACCCCACTCTGCCTTGTAGCGCGCCACAAATTCGGCCGCTTCCTTCTCTGACCATCGGTTATTCATAGATTTTCATGCGGGGGAGGCGTGAAGCGCGGCGATCATATATTTAGCATTCTGGGAGGGAGCTTTGCCGTCGAACACCGCGCTCCCGGTTACCACCAGGTCCACGCCTGATGCGCCCATCTCAGCGACGTTATCCCGCTTGATGCCGCCGTCCACTGCAATCAGGATGTCGTTTCCCGATTTCTGAACCATCTTCTTCACTTCCCTTAATCTCTCGTGCGTCGATTCGATAAACTTCTGCCCTCCCCAGCCGGGATTGACCGCCAGGAGCAGTATCATCTCCAGCTCCCCCAGGAGGGGCTCGATCGTTTCAAGCGGTGTCCCCGGATTCAGCGCCACGCCGCGAATCAACCCGCGTGCCGCCTGGTTCGCATTCTCCATCTTTCCCAACTGCTGCAGGACGCGGTGCGGGTGGCGGCACGATTCCGCGTGAATAGTAATCAGGTCGGCCCCGGCAGCCACGTAGTCGCCCACCTTATCGAGCGGTTCCTCGATCATCAGGTGGACGTCTTTCAAAAGCGGCGTCTTGACGGCTTTGATCAGAGGCGGACCGAGCGTCATCATCGGGCAGAAGCAACCGTCCATGACGTCGAAATGGACCACCTTGACACCCGCCTGCTCGATGAGCGACACCTCCGACCCCAAACGCAGCAGGTCCGCCGTCAGGATTCCGACGCTAATGGTGGGGGCAAATTCTCTGAGAGTCTCGAGCGAAGAGGGAGCGGTCATTTTCTCTTATCCCACCTTCACCTCTTCCCTCTTCATGGAAAGGAAATAGTCATGAGCGTGCTCGGGCGTCTCCCCTTCGTGGACGACCTTACGAACGGCCTGAATCATGGTAACAGGGGCGTCGGACTGGAAAATGTTTCTGCCCATATCCACTCCCGCGGCTCCCTGTTGGATGGCGTTCGAGGCCATCTTCAGCGCATCGAGCTCCGGCAACTTTTTCCCGCCCGCGATGACGATGGGGACCGGGCAAGAGGCGGTCACGGTCTCAAATCCTTCGGGAACGTAGTAGGTCTTAACGTAGGATGCTCCCAGCTCGGCGCAAATCCGGCTGGCCAGCCGCATGTACTTCGCGTCGCGAACCATCTGCCTTCCGACCGCCGTCACCGCCAGCGTGGGGATGCCGTAGCGATTCCCGATATCGACCAGCCGCGTCAGGTTGTGAACAGTCTGCGTTTCAAACTCACCACCGATGTGGACCTGCACGGCCATGGCCGAGCAGTTGAGGCGAATGACGTCTTCGATGTCGACTGCAAGTTGTTCATTCGACAACTCTTTCAGGATGCTCGGCCCGCCGCTCGACCTCATGACGATCCCCCTGGTGTAGGTCGGCGGCACGATCGAGCGCAGGATGCCGCGGGTCAGCATCAGCGTATCCGAGTAGGGCAGCAGCGGCAGGATGTTGACGTCGATCCGCTCGAGGCCGGTCGTCGGACCCTGGAAGTACCCGTGGTCGATCGCCAGCATGACGGTTCTCCCCGTGTCGGGATTAAAAATATTTGAAAGCCGGTTCTTCGTTCCCCAATCCAGGGAATTCGAACCCTTCAGGAAGAACGACTCGCTTACCGCGGGAACATCCACATGAAACTGTTTTCCTTCTTTGACATTATCGACATCCGCCATAACACATCTCCCCTTACCGACCGCGAATCTGGTTCACGGCTCTTAAGAAATAAAATTCACGACACCCCTTCGAGGGGGACAGCAATCCGGCGTTTATCTCTCCCGCACTTACGGTACCCCGCTTCCCCGTGGGGATGACCACGCCCATGAGGAGACCGCAGGGGGCATGCTGTCGAGCGATATCCTATTCTTTCAAATTGTGGCCGACAAATCCAGTGGGTCTGTCAAGTGACCCTAAAGGCGGGCAACCTGAAAGGAAGGTCCCATTTTATGCCGAAACGAGTATAATACCCGCCGAGTGCCATGGCCAAGTTGACACTCCAGTTCGGCACCACGCTCCTGAAGGAGTACACTGTCCATAGACAGGTGGTAACCATCGGGCGCTCTCCCCAATCCACAATCTTCATCGACAACCCGGCCGTATCCCACGATCACGCCAAGTTATACGCGGAAGGCTACGATTTTTACCTGGAAGACCTGGGAAGCCTGAATGGCACCTTTTTGAACGGGAGCCGAATCGGACGGGCCCTTCTTCGGCCCGGCGACACCATTGCTGTGGGAAAACACACGATCCGGTTTACGGCTGAACAGAGGGACGGAGAGGTGGCGGACCCCCTGGATCAGCGACGGGAAGCGGAACTCCCCTCGGGACCCGCCCTGGATAAGCTCGATGGGACTATGATTCTCGACACCAAGTCCCGGCGTGCACTACAGAAGAAGTTTGCCTCGGGGCCCACACCGATAGCAGCCCAGAAGGCCGCCAAAGTTGGAAAACTGCTGGTCATCAAGGGCCGGACCACGGAAGATCAATACGTCCTGACCTCGCAGACCTCGATTGTCGGAAAATCCAACATTGCCTCCGTCCGGCTCAAGGGATGGTTTGCGCCCAAGGTTGCGGCCATCATCACCAAGCGCGGTGAGATTTACTTTCTTTCCTCGACCACCCAGAAATCCCTCGTAAACGGAGAACCCGTGAGGGGCCGGCGCGAGCT
>JAPUME010000301.1 GCA_027294185.1 Acidobacteriota bacterium
TCGTCGAGATAGTCGAGCAGCCGCCCGACGTTCTCATCCACGGAGGCGACGCAGCGCAGGTAGTCTTTGATGTAATACTGGTAAGCCCATTTGCGAAGCGCCATACCCTTGAGATTGGGAGGAGGGTCCCGCTTCAAGTCCTTGAACACCATGTGCTCACCAACTCTCAAGGTCGCATCGCGCGCGGCGCGGGAGCGATTCCGGTAATCATCGAAGAGGGTGTCGGGTTCGGGGATTTCCACGTCCTCATAGAGGGTGGCGTATTTCTCGGCCGGTTCCCAGGAGCGATGCGGCGCTTTGAATTGGGTCATCAGGAAGAACGGCTTTTCGGGGTCGCGACGCTTGAGCCAGTCGAGCGAAAAGTCGGTGATGAGGTCGGTGGAAAAGCCCTGGTGCTCGAGAGGCTCCTCGCCGCCGATCTCCCGCAGGAGAGGGTTATGGTAACGGCCCTGGCCGGGCAGGACGTTCCAGTAATCGAAACCGGCGGGGTCGGTCTTCAGATGCCATTTGCCGATGACGGCCGTCTGGTAGCCGGCGGCTTGAAGCTGCTTGGCCACGTTCGCTCGTTCGGGGTCGAGGGGGTCCATCAGGGTATAGACACCGTTGCGGTGAGAGTACTTTCCCGTGAGGATTGCAGCGCGGCTGGGCGTGCAGATGGAGTTGGTGACGAAACAGTTCTCAAGCCGCATTCCCTGGGCGGCCAGGCGGTCGATATTGGGCGTCTTATTGATCCTCGACCCGTAGATGCTGATGGCGTTCGTCGCATGGTCGTCGGACATGATAAAAAGGATGTTGGGCCGCGAAGCCTGGGAGGACGGCCCCGAACAAGCCACGCTGAGTCCAAGAGCTGCAATACCGCAGGCGATAGCGGCCGGAAACTTTCCTAAACTCCGATATTTCATCTGCAAGACTTCACCTCCAATGCCGTTCCGCTTCTCGCCAATGCGTCGGCGAGAACTTGCCTTACGAAACATGCGGGGGAACCTGGGTTGATGCTGCTATCCTATGCCCCACCGGAAAGGCAAGTCAACGTGGGGATGGCGACCCACCTGCCTGAGGCGGGAAATTTCGCTCGAAGGTGCGGAGGCCATCATCGCTCCCCTGAATGATCAGCGCTCCTGCACCCTTAACCGATAGGATCAATTCCATTCCCTGCTCCGGGCCGAGGACGCTGACGGCGGTGGCAAGGCTGTCGGCAAGGGTTCCGCTGGAAGCCACCACCGTCACGCCGCTCGGGCCGAGAACACCCAGCCCGGTCCGCGGGTCAACAACGTGCGAATAGCGTTTCCCGTCAATCTCGACGAACTGCTCGGCATCGCCGGAAGTTGCAACCGCGGCCCCGCTCAGGATTAAGTTGCTTACCGGTTGCGACCGGCGCGGCCCAGGTGAGTCAAGGGGACCAAGTGGTGCAATGCCGATCTTCCAGCCGTCGCTGCGCGGCGGTGGCAGACCGAACACCACGTCGCCGCCGGCATCCACCAGCGCGCGCGCCATGCCGTGTTGGATGAGCACCGCCAGCGCCTCGTCCGCCGCATAACCCTTGGCGATGGCCCCGAGGTCAAGTTGCATCCTGGGCATGAGCAGCTCCGCCGTGCGAGCCTTCGGGTCGAGTCGCAGCATTTCGTAGCCGACCAATTCCCTTGCCCGCGCCAGGGTCTCCGGGTCCGGCATTTGCTTCCTCCGGCGAGCCGTGCGCCACAACCTGACGAGGGGGCCGATGGTCACATCAAAAGCCCCTCCGGTTTTGCGGGCCAGTCTTTGGGATTGCGCGAGCACCCGGAACAGGTCTTCGCTGATCCGCACCGGTCCGGTTCCGGCGCGCGCGGCCAGTCTCATCAATTCACTCTTTGAGTCGTAATCGCTCATGCTATCATCGAGTTGAGCAACCCTCTGGAATGCCGCCTTCGAGGCCCTCGTGGCCGAGTTTCGGTCCCCCGCGTAGAGAACGATTCGGAACCGGGCGCCCATGTGAGGCTCGGCGAACTCGAATCTCTTGAGAGTCGGTTGGGACAAATGGAGCGCTGCGGTCCCGGTTAACAGGACCAACGAGACAACCCAGCGCCTGCGGAAACGCATCTTATAACCTCAAACCCCCGGCTCGGGTGCTTCCTTCGCATCCTAGCAGAACCGGCCTCGAAGCACATCCACACGCTCAGGAGCGCAACCCCTTGCGAAAATCAATACCGAAATCAATCCTGGTTATGATCGGACTGGCAGCGGGAATAGGGGCGTGGACCGCCGCATCTTCCTCTCGAATCGTGGCGAGCGCCCTGCCCCAGGCCGCGACGGAAATGGAACCCTACATGGAGACCATTCCAGACACAAAGGTCTCTTTCGAGATGGTTCCGATTCCGGGAGGCACGTTCATCAGGGGAACTCCCGCCGGCGATGCCGACCGGGGTGAGGACGAAGGCCCCCAACACCGGGTCGAAATCCGGCCCTTCTGGATGGGCAAGGCCGAAGTGAGGTGGGAAGAGTACGACCTGTTCGCCTTCAGCCGGGAGCTTCCCCAGGCTCAAAGGGATGACGACCTGGGTGGCGCGGCCCCATCCGACGCGATCTCCCGCCCCACGCCTCCTTATACTGATGAGACGTTCGGCTATGGCCGAGGCGACCTGCCGGCGATTTCTATCACGCACCATGCCGCCATGGAGTACACGCGCTGGCTTTCCTCCAGGACCGGAAAGACCTACCGCCTGCCGACCGAGGCCGAATGGGAATACGCCTGCCGCGCCGGGACCGAAACGGCATACCACTTCGGTGACGACCCGTCGCTGCTGGGAGAATACGCCTGGTTCAGCGGAAACTCCGAGGACCGGCCACAGAAGGTCGGGATGAAAAAACCGAATCCCTGGGGACTCCACGACATGCACGGCAACGTGGCCGAATGGGTTCTGGACGTTTACGACAAGGAATACTATAAGAAATTCGACCTGACCACGACGCTGCTTTCCCCCGTGTTGATCCCCACCAACGAGAAATATTCCCACCCCGTACGGGGCGGATCCTGGGACGACGATCCTCCGACGCATCGCTCGGCCGCTCGCCGTGCCTCGAACGAGGATTGGAGCATGAGGGACCCTCAGCTTCCTCA
>JAPUME010000302.1 GCA_027294185.1 Acidobacteriota bacterium
CCTGAAGGTCAAAGAGAGGACGGCCAGGGTGCAGAGGGCCACCTGCGAGAAGTCCAGGGCCAGTTGGAAAAAGCCAAGGCGAAGTTTGAATCCCAGGTTGAGGATTTTCATCAGGAATTGCAGGAGCTTTCGGCAAGTTGGGACCGCAGCATCGTTGCCGGTTCCGCTGCGGAGGGAAAGCGTAAGCTTCTTGCCAGGCTCGGCCAATTGCTCTCGCGGCGCAACTACCTGCGGAATCTTTTGCGGGATGTTGATGCAGCGTTATCGGTGAACGGGAACGACACACGATTTGAGGGAAGGAAGAAAAATGAACAGGCAGTCCCAAAGCTCGAAATCAAACTGGAACCTCGTTAAGGAAAAGGTGGACCAGTACCATCTGCTGAAGCATCCGTTCTACCAGGCGTGGTCGAAGGGGCAGCTTCCCAAAGAAGCGTTGCGAACTTATGCCGCCCAGTATTACCGGCACGTGGCGGCTTTCCCCACCTACTTGAGCGCCCTGCATGCGCGGGCCGAGGAGGGCCGGGCGCGCCGCGTGATTCTGGAAAATCTTGTGGATGAGGAGTACAAGACGCCCACGCATCCCGAGCTTTGGCTCCGCTTTGCCGAGGGACTCGGCCTTAAGCGATCTGAAGTGGAAGGAGCCCCGACCTGGCGGGAGACGGGCCGCGTCGTCTCCACGTTTCGCAGGATCTGCGCGCAGCAACCGCTCCTCGAAGGCATCGCCCTGCTTTACGCCTATGAGCGCATGACCCCGCGCGTGGCCGCCACCAAGGCCAGGGGCCTCAACGAGTTTTACGGCATTCGCTCCGAGAGAGCGGTCCGCTACTTCACGCTCCACGAAAAGCTGGACCGGCGCCACGCCGCCCGGTGGAAGCGGGTCCTGGCAAAGCCGGTGGCCGATAGGAAACAGGCGAAGGTCGCTGCCCAGGCGGTGGAAGAAGGAATGCAATCCATCTGGAATCTGCTCACGACGGTGCTTGAGAGGAGCGGCGCGGGCAAGGCGGCCTGTTGACCGTTACAAAACGGGTGATGGTTATAAAACAGGAGAGCCCGTGAATGTGGGGTCGCGGTTCCGTCAGGGCACGGCTTCAGCCGTGCCGCAAAAACGGCACAAGGCCGGCTTCCTCCATCTCGGCTTGCCGGGATGCCCGCTAAGGTAAATGAACGAAGTAAGGAGAACGAAGCGCAAGTGAGTGCCCCGGTAGTAGGAATTGACCTCGGAACGACGAACAGCCTGATTGCATACATGGATATGGGTGTGCCGCGTGTGATCTCAGACGCTCAGGGCGCGCCTCTCCTCCCCTCGATTCTTTCCGTGGACGAGTCGGGCGAAATCCTGGTAGGCCGTTCGGCCCGGGATCGTCTGGTAACGGACCCGAAGAACACCGTCTTTTCGGTCAAACGCCTCATGGGGAAAGGCATCGAAGATGTGCGGGAAGAGATTGACCTGTTTCATTTCCCCATTACCGACGACAGCCGGGAGGTCATCCGGCTCAATCTGCGCGGTCAGGTTCTCACGCCGCCCGAGGTTTCCGCTCACATCCTTCGCAAGCTCAAGGAGGCTGCCGACAAGTTCTTTGGTGAGCCGGTGCGACAGGCCGTGATTACGGTTCCGGCATATTTTGACGATGCGCAGCGGCAGGCCACCCACGACGCCGGAAAGATCGCGGGCCTGGAAGTGCTGCGGCTGGTGAACGAACCCACCGCGGCCTCGCTCGCCTACGGCATCGAGCAGCGGCGCGAGGGAGTGGTGGCCGTCTATGACCTCGGGGGCGGCACCTTCGACATCTCTATTCTGAAGCTTCGCGAGGGCATCTTCGAAGTCATCTCGACGAACGGCGATACGCGGTTGGGCGGCGACGATATCGACGCGCGCTTGATCGCCCTGGTCCTGACCGTCCTGAAAGAAGAGACGGGGACCGATTGGTCCGAAAATGATGTCCTGGTGCGGCAGATCCGCTTCGCCGTCATAGAGACCAAGCATCACCTGACGGATAACGACGCCGGCGTGATTCGATTCCCTCTCCCTGAGGGTCCCGATGGGAAAAAAGGAAAGACCACAAGCGTCGAGATACCCGTCACACGCAGTCAGTTTGAAGAACTGGTGCGGCCGGTTGTGGAGCGGACGCTGCCTCGGGCCCGGCAAGCGCTCGAAGACGCCGGCCTCGAGCCGGAACAAATCGATGAGGTTGTCCTGGTGGGCGGGGCCACGCGGATGCCCCTGGTGCGCCGCCTGGTGGAAGATCTGTTCGGGCGCAGGCCGCATACCGAGCTCAACCCGGATGAAGTCGTGGCTCTTGGCGCGGCCGTACAGGCTGACATTCTGGCCGGCGGCACTGCGGACATGCTGTTGCTCGACGTTACGCCGCTTTCGCTCGGCATTGAGAACATGGGCGGGGTCATCGCCAAGATCATTCACCGCAATGCCACCATACCGGCCAGCGCCAGCGAGATGTTCACCACCTTTATGGATGGGCAGACGAGCGTCGATATTCACGTGCTGCAGGGCGAGCGCGAGTTGGTGGGGGATTGCCGCAGCCTGGCGCGTTTCAAGTTGAAGGTCCCGCCGCTTCCTGCCGGATTGGCGCGGATTGAAGTGAAGTTTCTGATTGACGCCAACGGCATCTTGAACGTCACCGCCCGCGACCAGCGGACAGGAGTTGAGCAATCCGTCGAAGTCAAGCCTTCCCACGGACTGAGGGACCAGGAGGTGGAGCGGATGCTGCTCGAATCCTTCGACCACGCCGAGGAAGATTTGAATTTACGCCAGCTCATCGAGGGGCGAATCGAAGCCGACATCGCTCTCAGAGCGACTGAGAAAGCTCTCAAGGAAGCCGCCGCAGCCCAACTGGAACCTGAGGAAAGAAAACAGATCGAGCGGGCTGTGGAGGAGCTGAGCGCGGCCCGCGCGGGGAATGATCATCGCCTCCTCCGCGACAAGTTGGAGGCTTTCAATGAAACGACGCATCACTTCGCTGAGGTCCTGATGGAGGGTGCGGTCAAGACCGTTCTCAAAGGGAAGGCCCTCAAGGATGTTTAGAAGGACAGCAGCGGTATGGCAAGAGTAACTTTTCTACCGCTCGATAAAACGGTGGAATTCGATCTGGACGCGCTCCCTTACAAGGAGCACGGCAGGCCCAAGTCGCTGCTCGATGTGGCGGTCAATTTCGGCATCCACCTGGAGCATGCCTGCGGAGGGAGTTGCGCCTGTACCACCTGCCACGTGGTGGTGATAAAAGGGGCGGAGTGCCTGAACGAGATGGATGACGGCGAGCAGGACCGGCTGGATATGGCTGCCGACCTCACCCTCCACTCCCGCCTCGCCTGCCAGTCGGTTATCGAGCAGGACGGCGAGGTGGTGGTGGATATCCCGGATTGGAACCGAAACTACGTCAGCGAAGGCGGCCATTGATGATGGCCGGCGCCAAGAAGGAATAAAGAGTGATTTGGCCCCTGCGTCAGCCTTCCAGAGAGAGAATCCGGTTTCCCCGCACCATGCCTGTTTCGGAGGTCTGAGAAATGGCTCTGAGCTGGTCTGACCACGAAAATATTGCCATTGATCTGCTGGAAAAATTCCCCGACACGGACCCCCTCACCGTCCGTTTTACCGACCTCAAAAAGTGGATCACGGAGTTGAACGGCTTCTCCGACGACCCCAATAGCTCGAACGAAGCGAAGCTCGAGGCAATTCAGATGGCTTGGCACGAAGAGTGGAAAGACGCCCAGGAAGACTGACTCTGCCCGCCTCGAGATTCCCTTCCGTTAAGCTTCTTTAACCCTGGTATATACGTACTTTGGTACTGTTGACTTCCCCTTCCTCCCCTCCCTATACTGATTCGCGGAGGCTTAGATAGGTCCTATGCGAGCGAGAAGACGGGCTAAATGTATTAGCCGGGGTTTTACGCTGGTCGAGATGATGGTGGTGGTCGTCATTATCAGCACCGTATCGGTGTTCGCGATCCCCCAGGCCATGATTGCTGTGCGGGGTTACCGGCTGCACGCGAGCGCCTCCGCCGTAGCGTCGCAGCTCAGCGTGACCCGCTATCGTGCGACCTCGCAGTTTACTCCTTACCGGCTGAACATTCTCATCAGTACCCGCAGCTTCCAGATGCAGCGCATGACGACGGCCTACGCGGTTCCGACGGGCGGCGATCCGCAAGAGTCGCAGACCATGGTCCTGTCCACCGGGGTCAGTTATGTGGCCACCAATCCCAGCGCACCGCAGCGCCCCGGCACCAAGATTAACGATGCCGGGGACACGGCCCTCTATTTCAACACTCGTGGCATCCCGGTGGACGCGGGCGGTTCTCCGGTCACGAACGGCGGTTACGCCGTTTACCTCCAAAATGAGGACAGCCTTTACGATGCAGTAACGGTATCGATCGGCGGGCGCATTACGGTTTGGAGCTGGCAGCCGGGCTCTCCCGGCGCCTGGGTGAGGCGGTAAGCGGATCCAGCGCTATGGCGAATCGAGAGAAGATGTCGGAGGTGAGTTTCATGAGCAGACCGAAGTCCGAATGCGGCGTTTCCTTGGTGGAAAGCATGGTCGCAATCTTTATTGCCACGATCGCCCTTTCCTCGTTGGGCGCAGTGATTTTTACGGCCACGGTGCAGAACAAGAACCAGGGTTATGAAACGACACGTATGATCGTATTCGCCCGGGAAAAGATGGAGGAGATGCTGGAGCTCGATTTTGCCGATACGACTTCCCTGAACGGCAGCGTCACCGACACCACGTGGGAGAAGGGCCTGACGGCGGGCGGGCTGGCCGACGTCACACAGGAGATAACCGCCTGCCCCGCGGCGGGCGCCGCCGTAGGCTACGTACAGTTCCTGGACCCGAACGGCATACCCATCTCCGCTGCTTCCTGCACCCCGATCACAGCCTGGGCTTACACACGACAGTGGACGGTGACGGATGCCCCCGGCGGGGTGGCGAATCTGAAGCAGATCACAGTGGCGGTCTTTGCCCCCGCAGCCGTCAACAGCGGCGGGCGGAAGCCCTGGGTGATTCTCACAAGTTATAAGAGCCAGTAGGAGTGGAATCATGGTGGTGAAACATAGCAGTCTCCTTCCGGAGGTCAGGACCGAACGGGGATTCTCCCTAATCGAGCTACTGGCCAGCGTGGCCATCATCACGCTCCTGATGGCCGCTGTGTTTCAGTTTCTTAGTTCCAACCAGCAGAATTACCGCCGGCAGCAGATGCTGGCCGAAGCGGGTCGAAGTTCCCGTGCCGCCATCGAAGTCATGACGATGGAGCTCGAACAGGCCGGTCGCAACCCGGAGTTCGACCAGAACAAGACCTTTGACAATGGGGCCACCGCCACCGGGGGAATCGTGCTGATCCGTGTCGACGGTCCCGACTCCCCGGATACAAGAAATATCTTCTACGGCAGTCGTCTGCTTCTCGGTTCCGGGCTCAATCAGGAGGAGGTGATCGTCCTCGGGGACACCAGCAACTCCCTTGACCAGGACGATGTTCCCGTGGTCCTCTCCGCTGACCATGTGGTAGGCGAGCCGATTACCAGCCGGGCTTATCCCTACCCGACGGGGATTCTTTACACGGCCGCCGCTGCCGGTGATGACCAGACCTTCCCAGTAAATAGGATTCAGTTCTACGGTGACATTAATGACACCGGCGACCTCTGGTATGCGGAGTACAATCTGGTCTGTCAGGATACAGGGGCGGATGCCTGCTCGGCGGCCTGCCCGTCGAACACCTACCAGATGACTCGATTCATCACACAACTGGTGGACG
>JAPUME010000303.1 GCA_027294185.1 Acidobacteriota bacterium
GGGTGACAGCCAGCAAAACCACTTACTCCGACCTGACCGCGCTCAACTACGAAACCATCTACTACCGAGTGATTGCGGTCAACGAGGATGGTTTGAGCCCACCGAGCAATGAGGTCCTCGCGCTACCCAAGGATTTCTCGGCGCAAATTCTTCCGCGCTGCGGCGGGAAGCGTAGCCGCGGCGGGCGTGACGGCACACACCACTATTCTGAAGCCAAGAGTTTTGGAGGCGGCTTCGAGGGCCGTTGCCCCGAGTGACCGGATCGGTATTGGCATTATCGGGGTCGGCATGCAGGGAGCGGTCTCCTGCGACGGGCGCTGACCCTGCCCGGCGTGGAGTGCGTCGGTGCAGCCGAACACTATGACGGCCGGGCGCGGCTGGCGAAAGAGATTTGCCGGAAGGAGATCTTCACCACCCGAGATTACCGGGAGTTGCTGGCCCGTCCGGGTTTGGATGCGGTGATCGTGGCCACGCCCGATCACTGGCATGCGAAGCTGATGGAGGACTGCTGTGCAGCCGGCAAGGACGTCTATTGCGAAAAGCCGATGAGCCAGGTGGCCGAAGAGGGGCCGAGGATGATTGCGGCCGCAAAGAAGCACAAACGAGTCATCCAGATCGGCAGCGCGGGCATCAGCTCGGTCGTCTCTCTAAAAGCAAGGGAGATTGTTGCCTCCGGCGCGCTGGGCCGGCTGACGCTGGTCGAGGCCACGCAGGGTCGAAACAGTCCCGGCGGGGCCTGGCGATATCCGGTGCCGCCCGACGCCTCCCCGCGGACGATCGATTGGGAGAATTGGCTGGGCAAAGCCTCGTCTCGTCCGTTTAACGCCATCCATTGGGCGCGTTGGCGTTGCTGGAAGGATTACGGAACGGGCGTTGCGGGGGACCTGTTCGTCCACATGATCACCAGCATCCACTACATCACCGGCACCGAAGAACCGCCGCTTCGCGCTCAATCCACCGGCGGCATATTCCGCTTTAACGATGGGCGGGACGTGCCGGATACGCTCGCGACGGTCTTTACCTATCGCCGGTTCCCGCTCTACATGCGGATCAGCCAGGGTTCGGCCTCCCCGAGGACGATCCGGTTCCTGGGAACCAAGGGTGTCATGGAACTTGGAGGCGGCGGATTGACCTTTACACCGCAGGACGGGAAAGACCGCGGTCCGAGCTCCTTTGCCAGAGCCTGGCCCCAGGAGCTGCGGGAAGCCTATCTCGCGAAGTGGCGCGATGACAACAACCCGAAACCAGGCCAGTCAACCGTGGCCTCCGACAGCCAACGCTATGTCGCCCCGCGGGGGCATAGCGGTTCGATTGAGCATTTTCACGACTTCTTCACCGCCGTTCGGACACGCGGCGGCACAATCGAGGATGCAACCTTCGGCCACAATGCGGCCATGGGATGCCACATGGCCAACTACGCCTACTTCAATAACACGATTGCGACCTGGGATAGCGCCGCCAACAAGATTCGAGGGTAGACCCAAAGGTTGCTGGAAAGGTTTTTGCAGGATTGTCCCGGTTTCCGGTTTGGTGAGGGAAGCCGGTATGCAGATTCAATAGTTCATTAATTTGGGAGGTTATGCCGTGTTGAAGAAAAGACTTTCTCGGCGGAGTTTCATGCGAGCCGCTGCCGGTGGGGCCGCCGCCGCAGGCTTGGGGAGTTCCGTTATTGTCCTCAACCCCCGGCTGTTGGAAGCCCGGCCCGGCCCCATGGCCGCCAACGACCGGATCGGTTTGGGCATTATCGGAGTGGGCATGCAGGGAAGCGGCCTTCTGCGAACGGCCCTAAGGCTGCCCGGGGTGGAATGTGTCGGCGCAGCCGACCTCTATACAGGACGCCTGCGGCTGGCCACCGAAATCGCCGGTGACAATATTTTCACCACACGGGATTACCGGGAGCTTCTGGCTCGCCCGGGTTTGGATGCGGTAATCGTGGCCACACCTGACCACTGGCACGCGCGGCTGGTGAAGGCCTGCTGCGAGGCCGGCAAGGATGTTTATTGCGAAAAGCCGATGAGCCACGTCGCCGAAGAGGGTCCCGAGATGATTGCCGTTGCGAAAAAGCACAAACGGATCGTGCAGATCGGCAGCCAGGGAATCAGCTCGGTGGTCTATGCGAAGGCGAAGGAGATTGTCGCTTCCGGCGCTCTGGGCCGGTTGACGCTGGTCGAGTCCAGCCAGGGACGCAACAGCCCCGACGGGGCATGGCAGTACCCGGTACCGCCCGATGCCTCTCCGCGGACGATCGATTGGGATACCTGGCTCGGCAAGGCATCGCGCCGACCCTTTAACGCCATCCATTGGGCGCGCTGGCGTTGCTGGATGGATTACGGGACGGGTCTAGCGGGTGACCTGTTCGTGCATCTGATTACGGGCATCAACTATATCGCGGGCACCAACGAGCCTCCGGAACGCGCCCAATCCACCGGTGGCATTTTCCGTTTTAACGACGGACGAGGAGTGCCGGATACTCTCACCACTCTGTTTACCTATCGCCAGTATCCGGTGTACATGCGAGTCTCTCAGGGTTCCTACTCACCCACGGCAACGCGGTTCATGGGGACCGGAGGCGTTCTTGAACTCAGCGGTGGTGGATTGACCTTCACTCCGCAGGACGGGAAAGACCGCAGTCCGGGTTCCTTTGCTATGGCTTGGCCCCGGGAGTTGCGGGAAGCCTACGTCCGGAACTGGCATGCGGAAAATGACCCGAAGCCCGGCCAGGGCGACGTGGCCGCCAATAGCCAGCGCTACGTGGCCCCGACGGGATACAGCTCCCTTCGGGAACATTTCCACAACTTCTTCACCTCCGTGCGGACGCGCAAAGCATGGGTGGAGGACGCCACGTTCGGTCACAATGCGGCCCTTGGATGTCACCTGGCCAACTATTCCTACTTCAACAAGACCATTGCTACCTGGGATGCCGCGGCGAACAAAATCCGCGGTTAGCCGGCGGGAGTAGATCGACAAACAACAACCACGGATGGGGCGGTTCTCGATGGACGACATCTCGGAGCCGCCCCTCCGCTTTGGTCAGAAATCCCCCCCTCCCGTGGGCCCTGCCCAGGATTATCAGGCCCCCTCCGTAATCCCCCTCACCATTTGTTCCTTTGCTCGAGCTATGATAGATATAGGTTAAGCAAAAACTTCCAGTCAGAGTCACGAGCAGGAGGTGGCAGCCGTGTCAAGTTTGAATAAGTTGAGCAGGGTGAGAATTTCACGCCGTAAATTTATGCGGGTAGCTGCGGGCGGAGCAGCCGCAGGGGTGAGCGCATCGGCAACTCTCCTGAAGGCTCCTCATCTTGAGGCTTCGCCTCGTGCGGTGCCTCCAAACGACCGGGTCGGCCTGGGAATTATCGGTGTCGGCATTCAGGGGGCAATCCTATTGAGGACATCCCTGAGCTTGCCGGGAGTGGAGTGTGTCGGTGCGGCGGAACTCTACACCGGGAGACTTCGGCTGGCCAAAGAGATCGCCGGTGACAACATTTTCACCACCGGCGACTACCGCGAGTTGCTGGCCCGACCGGGGCTGGATGCCGTGATCGTTGCCACTCCCGACCACTCGCACGCCCCGCTGGTCAAGGCCTGTTGCGAGGCGGGCAAAGATGTCTATTGCGAAAAGCCCATGAGCTATACCCCGCAACATGGTCTGGAGATGATTGCCGCCGAAAAGAAGCACAAACGGATCGTTCAGGTCGGAAGCCAGCTCCGTAGCTCGGTCATCTATCAGAAGGCGAGGGAGATTTTCGCCTCGGGTGTTCTGGGTACGGTGACAATGGTCGAATCGACGCTCGGCCGCAACGGGCCCTTCGGGGCCTGGCAATACCCCGTGCCGCCGGATGCCTCGACGGAAACCATCGACTGGGAGACGTGGCTCGGAGATGCGCCCAAGCGCCCCTTTGACCCGCTCCGCTTCGCCCGCTGGCGGCTCTATCGGGACTACTCGAACGGGCTGGCGGGTGACCTGGGGATTCACATGATTACAGGGATTCACACCATTGCGGGGATGGACCAGGCGCCTTCTCGGGCAAAAACCTTCGGGGGAATCTTCCGTTGGAAAGACGCCCGCGAGATGCCCGACACGATTACGACACTTTATGAATACCCGCAATTTCCCATCTACCTGCGCATCACCCAGAACACCCAAACCGTGGGAGTAACCCGTTTCCTCGGCAGCGGCGGCTTGCTCGAGGTGGGCGGCGAGGCGGGCGGAGTCCGCTTCGTACCCCAGGATGGACAGGATTCGAGCCCCAACTGGCCCGCGAACGGCCTGCCCAGCGATTACCGTCAGGAGTTCGTCAGGAACTGGCGCGAAAAGCATGTGGCCCGGCCCGGAACAGGCACCCCGGAGCGAAGCGGGGAACATTTTGTTGCCCCGCCGGGCTACAACATGCTGCGGGACCATTTTTTCCATTTCTTCGAGTCGGTTCGCACGCGCAAGCCCTCGGTCGAGGACGCAACCTTCGGCCATAACGCGGCGCT
>JAPUME010000304.1 GCA_027294185.1 Acidobacteriota bacterium
AGGCCCACAAATCCTCGAAGATGCGCAGGGGAAGCTTTCGCTCATGGTGATGTCCACAATTCATGGCGTGTCAGGACCAGATATTCAAACAATCTTTAGGGGAGGGAGGGTCGCCCCAGAAGATTCAATCCAGGGCGGCAAAGATCAGGATTCGGCGAGAGGGAAACGGCAGCCGTATCGTCCTCGTCCTATTCATCGTTCTTGATCAGGGAAAACTGCTCCTCACCCATTCGTTCGATTATAGCATGCAGTCATGTGAATTCCCCGGCACCGGGGCGATGTGCCGGGTCGGAGAGCGAGTTTCAGAGCCGGGCTTCAGACCCTGGAATCGAGAGCTTTCAGGACCTTTCGGAGCGCCTTCACCACCTCTTCCCGCGGGACCGTAGCTTTGCGGAAGCGCATCTGGAGACGGAACTCTTTCGTGGGAGGGACGAAGCGGAAGAGGAAGTTCTTCGGTTTGCGCTTGGGTTGGCGCTCCTCTCGCGCCTGATCACGGTTGACCAGCCGGAGCGCGAATCGTTCCGCCAGATCGTGCATCTTCGCCTCGTTCGGTTGACGGGCCACCTGAAGCAGCATGGATTTCGAAAGGATTCCCGCCTCGATACATTGAGCCTTGATCGCGTCGGGGATGTTTCGGAGGCCCAGGACCTCGGTCACCGTCGAGCGCGACCTTCCCACTTTTCGAGACAACTGGTCGTGAGTGTAATCGAAGTGCTCGGCCAGCGCCGCCAACCCGTCGGCTTCCTCGAAAGGCGTCAGGTCCTTCCGCTGAAGATTTTCGATCAGAGCCAGCTCCAGCGTTTCGCCTTCGTCGGCGTCCTTTTCAATGCAGGGAACCTCCCGCAGCCCGGCGGCTCGTGCTGCCCGGAAGCGGCGCTCGCCTGCGATAATCCGGTAAAAGTCCGTTTCGGGAATGTAGCGGACCAGAAGCGGCTCCAGCACTCCCTTGTCGCGAACGGACTCCATCAGACCCTCAAGATCGCCGTGATCCTTACGAGGCTGGTCCGGGTTCGGTTCCAGCTTCTCGATGGCGATCATCCGGCCGATGGCGGCCCCGGTGCGGGCCGACAATTCTTCGACATAGTGCGCGTTATGGCGCATGCTCAACGCCAGCGGCAACCCACCTCGCCTGGACACGTTCGAGGACCTCCTTCGCCAGTTTTTGATATTCGATTGCACCCGAGGAATCGGGCGCGTAGGTAAAAATGGTTTCCTTATAAGCCGGACTCTCCTCCAAACGCACGTTCCTGCCGATGACGGTTTTGAAGACTTTATCCCCGAAAACCCTCTGAATGTGCTGGTGAGTATCGCGCGCCAGGTTGGTTCGTTTGTCAAACATCGTAACCAAAACGCCGAGCAGTTGCAGGTCGGGGTTGGGACGGGCGCGAATTCTCTCGATGGTATCCAGAAGGTCGTCGGTGCCTTCGAGCGCGTAGTAGGCAGCCTGAATGGGAACCAGCAGGTGACTGGAGGCCACGAGCGAGTTCACCGTCATGATGCTCAGCGAAGGAGGGGTATCGATTACGATAAAGTCATAATTCTTTCGCACCGGCACCAGGGCGTCCTTCAAACGAAAAGGCGCATCGAACTGGCCCACCAGGTTGGCCTCGAGCTTTGCCAGAGAGATTTTGGCGGGGGCGATCGATAGATTTTCCACCGGCGATTCGCGCACGATCTCTTCGATACTCATGCCGGGGTCGGTCAAAACGTCATAGAGGGAATACTGGACTTCTTCGAGGGGAAGGAAAGTAATCGTGGCGTTCGCTTGAGGGTCGAGGTCAATCAGGAGGATGCGTTGATTTTCGCGGGCAAGAGCGGCGGCAAGATTGATCGACGTGGTCGTCTTGCCCACACCGCCTTTCTGGTTGGCGACGGTGATAACGGTGCTCACTCAGTGCTCCATTTCTTATGCCTCCTCCTTTTCCAAAAAAACCAAAAGCAAATTCCCGGTCTACCGCCGGTGTTTTACGACATCCTACATCTTGTAACGGCCCATATCATCTTCATTCAAGTTTTCGAGCCACTTCTGGGCATCTTCGTGGCTTATCTTATCGCTTACAGTACTGGAAATCTTGGAATTTTTCAACACTTCCTCTTCAACAAATATCGGGCAGTCCACCCGTAGAGCCAGAGCCAGGGCGTCACTGGGGCGGGAATCGACTGCAATGGCCTGCCCCCCGTTTTCGAGCCAGATCAGCGCATAGAAGGTGTCGTCCTTCAATTTGCTGACCACTACTTTTCGAACGTTCGTTTCCAGCCCCAACAGCACATTCTTGATCAAGTCGTGAGTCATGGGGCGAGGAGTGGCGATCTTTTCGATTTCCAGGGCAATCGCATTGGCTTCATAGATGCCCACCCAAATCGGCAAGACAGCGCTGCCATTTGCGTCTTTCAGGACCACAATGGGCATGTTGGTCACCGGGTCCATCATCAGGCCACGAATTTTCATTTCGACTTCCATCAGGTTACCCCACGGCTCGCTGAAATTCGGGACAAAGCACTCAAGATTTACCTCGACCCGTTCTGAACCATCTCCCCGACCAGACTGTTCGCTCCGGCCGAGGTAATCCTAACATCCACGTACTGTCCCAGGAGTTCCTGGCCACCTGAGAAATTCACCACTCGATGAGAACTGGTATGGCCCGTAAGCTGGCCATCGCGTTTCTGGCGGCGTTCGGCGAGCACCTCAAAGGTTCGTCCGATCAGAGTAGCGTTCCGTTGAAGTTGAATGGCACGTTGACGATCCTGAAGAATGCCGAGCCGAAGCGTCTTTTCCTCTTCCCCTACGGAATCTACCAGGTCGAGGGCTGAGGTTTTAGGGCGGGGAGAATACTTGAAGGAAAAGGCTGAATCATAGCCAACTTCGTCCACCAGCGTAAGAGTCTGCTCGAAGTCTTCCCTTGTTTCTCCCGGAAAACCGACAATCAAATCGGTAGAAATGCTAATAGCACGCCCGGCGTTTCGAATGCAATTGATTTTTTCCAGGTATTCCTCTCGGGTGTAATCACGTCGCATCCGAGAGAGAACACGGTCCGAGCCCGACTGCACGGGAAGATGTACGTGGTCGCAAAGAACCGGGTGAGTGTCGATGGCTTCAACGATTTCGGGATGAAAATCTCTCGGGTGTGAAGTGGTAAAACGGGCGCGCCGGAGACCGTCCACCTCCCCCACGCGCGCCAGAAGCTCTGCAAAGCTCCAACCGGCGGGCGAAGGGTCTCGATAGGAATTCACATTCTGGCCCAGGAGCTGAATTTCCGTGTAACCCTCATTCACCAGACGGTGACAATCTTCCAGGACTTTGTCCGAAGGCCGGCTCCGCTCCGGGCCGCGTGTCATCGGCACGACGCAATAGGCGCAACTCTTATCGCAACCTTCTATGATCGTGAGATAGGCTCGGAAGGGTTGATCCCGCCGGGTGATCTCCGTCTCAAAACACTCGTCGGTGTCGAGGGAAAGGCCCGTGACGCGCTTCTTACCGGCCTCCATCTCGCTCAGCATTTCCGGCAGCCGGTGGTAGCTGGCCGAGCCGCAGACCAGATTTACGTGAGGAGCGCGTTGAAAAATCTTCTCTCCTTCCTGTTGCGCGACACAACCAAGAACGCCGATGAATTTCTCTTTCAGGCCCGGGTCCTCCTTCAAGATTCCAAGGCGCGAAAAGACTTTTTGGGCGGCCTTTTCCCGAATGCTGCAGGTGTTGTAGAAGACCAGGTCAGCCTCTTCGTAACTCGACACCCGCCGGTAACCGCGTCCCACAAGCAAACCTGCCACCTTTTCCGAATCGTGCGCATTCATCTGGCAGCCGAACGTCTCCAGGTAAAAGGTCTTCCCGTCGGTCGAGGGCCGCGGCAAACCTTTTCCAGGCAGATCCCCAATCTGGACTAGCTGAGAGCTCATAGCGATTCCACTATCTTTGCCAGGCGGAAAGTCAAAAACCCGCTGAACATCAACCAGCGGGTCGCGTGATTTCGCCAACTTTAATTTTATAACGAAACCGCAGGAAAACTCAATCTCTCAATGGGCCGGACGGCTTCGGTGGCCGCGAAGGGGTGCGCGTTTCGAGGAGCGACATCCCGAGAAAACATTGCCCGTCGATCCCTCTCCGCCAGCCGAAATCCCGAATGATTGACGCACTTTTCCCCTTGTGCTAGCTTAGGGACGGGAGGAGATTAAAACGATGGGCCCTTAGGCTCAAGGAGGTACAGTGGTTTTCTCCGCCGTTGTCTGGGCAGTCGTTGTTAGCGGGGAACTTTGGCAACTTCTGGCCAGCACCGGCATTGTTGCCCGCATCGTCCTCGCCATTCTTCTCCTGGCTTCAGTCTTCTCCTGGGCCGTCACCCTTCGCAAATCCCGCACTTACAGGCGAGCACAAAAACAGAACGAAGCCTTCCTGCGGGTTTTCCGGCAAAGCCGAAAACTCTCGGAAGTCCGCGGCTCCCATCGTCTGTTTAAGGAAAGCCCGTTGTTGGGAGTATTTGAAAACGGCTACCGGGAAATCGAGAGCCAGGTGGTGTTCACGGAAAACCCGGGCAAACCACGCATCAGGAGCCTGGCCGGAGTGCAGCGCGCTCTTCAGATCGGGGCTTCCGCGGAATTGACCAAACTCGAAAAGTGGGTCAACTGGCTGGCGACGATCGGGGCGACGACGCCGTTCATCGGGCTGTTCGGCACGGTGTGGGGCATCATAGATGCCTTTGCCAGCCTCTCCACGGGCGGCGCAGCGTCTCTGCGCAGCGTGGCGCCGGGAATCTCCGAGGCCTTGATTGCCACAGCGGCAGGCCTTTTTGCCGCCGTTCCGGCCGTGATCGCCTACAATCAGTTCGTGCAGCGCCTGAAGGGATTTGGAACTCAAATGGACGATTTCAGCCTGGAATTCCTGAATATGACGGAGAGGAACTTTACCTAGAGCGGCAGGTGGCCCCTGTGTCGCCGGCAAGCATGAGGTAAGCAAGGTTAGCCTATGGCGTTTACCAACCTGAAGGGAAGAACCCAAACTGCACTGGCGGATATCAACGTTACACCTTTCGTCGATGTGGTGCTGGTGCTCCTGATCATTTTCATGATTACCGCTCCCATCCTGGAATCGGGAATCGAGATCGACCTTCCCAAAACAAAAACCGTCCGAGCCGTGGCAACCCAGAAGCTGGTTGTCACCATCGACAAGAAACAGACGATTTATGTCGGGAATATACCGGTGAACATCAACCAGCTGGGAAAGACGCTTCTCGACAACAGGGGCACCGACGAGGAATCGGCCGTCTTTATCCGCGCGGACCGTACGGTTCCGTTTGGAGCTTTTGCGCAGGTGGTGGATTCTTTGCGGGAAGCGAACCTGACGAACATCAACATCGTGACCGAACCCCTCTCGACCCGTTAGGGAAGGGAATCGATACGAAGGGCGATTGAGTCTAATGGCAACTGGTTCACCCAGGGGAAAACAAGACGATGGGCTTCGGGGTCCCATCGGGGTATCCCTGTTGCTGCACGTAGGACTGTTTGCAGCCATTCTGATTTCCTCGAGATTCGGATTTTCCCGCGGCATCGGGTGGGGAACCACGCTCAGAGGAGGCACAGCCGTTCAGGTCAAATCCGTAGCCACCTTGCAGGGAATTCCCTTGCCGGCCAGTATGCGGCCTGCCACCAGCACGATAGCCAACCAGACGGGAGGACTTCACAAACCTCCGCCGGAACCCCCCAAGAAACCTGAACCCACTCCCGAAACTGAGATTGCCAAGTTCGATAAGGC
>JAPUME010000305.1 GCA_027294185.1 Acidobacteriota bacterium
CGACGAACTGGATCCGCTTGTCCTGCTTGCCTGCTTGCCGACTCCTCTTCGATTTGGGGATGCGACGGCGTTCTCCTCCCTCGGGTGGCCGGCGACCTTTTTGTTGAAGCCGCTGGTTGTGGCCTCGTTAAAGGATGTGGGCGCGCCTCCGGGTGGAACGTTGCGGCAGCGAATCCGAAGAACCCTTGATGAGGGATGCTCCGTTCTGGCCCTTGCCGACGGGCGCGTCGGAACTCCGCCGCTCGCGAGCCGCTTCCGCCTGGAGGGCTTTCAGGCCGCTGCGGAAACAGGATGCTCCGTAATTCCTGTCGCCGTCCGATGCGAATCCGGCCATTCGAGCCGGCGGCAAACAAGAGTCACCCTCGGATGCGGTGTTCAGCCAGGAGCGGGCGAGATCACATATCTGCGAGACCGCGCGCGAGCAGCCATTCACGAACTTTATGGCAAAAATGGAAAATGATCCCGGGGCCTGACCCCCTCGGAGCTTAAGAATGCTTGAAACTTTAGTTCCCTTATTTCCTCGTTTGCTCGCCTGTTTCCTGATTGGCTCGATCCCCTTCGCGGTGATCGCCATGGCAGGATCAGGCATCGACATCCGAAAAGTCGGCTCCGGAAATCCAGGGTTTAATAACGTCCTGCGGGTCAGCAAACCGCGTGCGGTGATCGCGCTCATCGGGGATATGGGAAAAGGATTTCTGGCCGCGTGGCTCTTCTGGCGCTTCCTCCAACCGGGCGACAGCGTCACCTATGGATGGCTCTACGGGTACGCCGCGGTGGTCGGGCATTGCTACTCGCCCTTCCTGAAATTCAATGGGGGGAAGGGTGTCGCAACCTCGGGTGGAGTCATGCTGGTTCTCTACCCCGGGTGGGCTGCGGTGGCCCTGGCTGCCTTTGCTTTAATCCGCGTCATGGGGAGCCGGTTGAAGTGGAGAGAGGCCGGGGCGATCGGTTCGCTGCTCACCTGGGTGATCTTTACCGTGCTGGTGCTGGCGTTCTCCGGCCCGCAGCACGCGGCCAACGCTGCCCTGATGATACTGTTTCTTTCCTGGCGGCACCGGCAGAACTTCCGCAATCTGCTGAAGCCGGCTTAACGATAGGTTCACCGGCATCGAGCCAATCATGAGCGAGCACCCCCGCATAGCCTTCTATGACTTCGATGGAACTCTGGTCGCCTCGAACGTTGTGACGCGGTACGCTTATCTGGCCAAGAATCAGCCTGCGAAGGTCCGGGCGGTCTTGAAGTACACGAAACTCGTCCTGGGGATCCCGCTGTGGGTGGGTTTGAACCTCTACTCGCGCCGTCTGTTTAACCAGGTCTTCTACCGCGAATACCGGGGAATGAGAAGAGACTGGCTTCGGGAGCTGGCCGAGCCGCTGTTTGAAAGCGTCATCCGCCCGACAATCTATCCGGGAGCAAAATCTCTGATCGAGGCGGACCGCAAACAGGGATTCCGCCCGGTCCTCATCAGCGGAGCGCTCGACTTCGCGCTGGAGCCCGTGGTACGGTACTTCGGCTTTGATGAGATGATCTGCAACCGGCTGGTTTATCAGGACGGCGCGGCAACCGGGGAGATTGCGCCGCCGCTCATCGCGGAAAATGAAAAAGTGGCGGCGATGCACGAATCCTGCCGAGCCTCGTCTGCCGAGATGGGGGAATCGAAAGCATACTCGGACAGCTCTTCCGATGTGCCGATGCTCGAAGCCGTAGGCAGACCCGCCGCTGTAAATCCGGACCGGCGATTGAAGAGGATCGCCCTCGAGCGGGGCTGGCCGGTCCTGGACCTGAGGAAAGGGAACCATGTCGACCACCGCTAGCGCGTTTGTGCCCGCGGGAACCGAGATACTGGAATCCTGCGACCCCACGCCAAACGCCGTGGGGCGCAAGGCGCTGGTCTCCGAGGCCGGATGTGTCGTGCGCCTGGTGCACGATTCCGCCCCACGCCTCCTGTGGTACGGTGAGGACCTGCTGGACGTAAGAATGCCCGCCGGCACGCGCGTGGTCTATCCCAAACCCACCATTCCGGGACTCCCCGATCGGGACTCAGCCGTCTAGTACGCCATCGACCATCCGGAAGAAATGGAGCCCCTGGCGGCTCTGCTCAAGGGGGGGATGAAGGTCACCATCGCCATCGACGACATTTCCCTTCCCCTGCCGAAGATGCCGCGACCCGACGTTCGCGAAACGGTCCTGACCGTCCTGCTGAAGCTGCTGGCCGAAAAAAGCGTCGAAGATGTCCACATCATCATCGCCACTTCGTTTCATCGGCGGATGGCGCCGTTTGAGATCCGGCACGCGGTGGGAGGGAAAATCTTCCGCCAGTACTATCCGAACCGCCTCTACAACCACGACGGCGAAGCGCCCGACGGCATGGTCGAGCTCGGGTCGACCGAGCGCGGCGAGCGTGTGCGCATCAACCGGCGGGCAGCGGAATCCGATCTGCTGATTTACGTCAACATCAACCTGGTATCCATGGACGGCGGGAGCAAATCCGTCAGTGTGGGTCTGTGCGACTACCCCACCCTGCAGGCCAACCATGATCCCGCCACCATCCTCAAGTGTGATTCCTACTTTGACCCTCCGCGCTCGGCGCTTACCGCCTCCTGCAACCGCATGCAGGAAGTCATCAATCAGCACCTGAAGACCTTTCATATCGAAACGGTACTGAATAATGCGATGTTCCACCCGAAGATGTCGTTTTTCGCGAAGAACGAGGACGACTACTCGGCGTTCGATCACGCATCATTCAAGACCACGCAGTGGGCGCTGCGGAGGCTTTCACGGCCCGCCAAGAGAAAGCTGCTCTTCGGTTTCCCCGCTGCCTATGAGCCGATCGCCGTTCATGCCGGTGCCACCCACGCGACGCACGACAAGAGTCTGGCCTATTGCTATGCGCAATACTGCGTGCCCTTGGAGGGGCAATCCGATGTGGTGGTGCTCGGCATCCCGTTCATTTCACCTTACAATGTCAACTCGATCTTGAATCCGGTGCTCGTGCAGGTATTGGCGCTCGGCTACTTCCACAACATGTACCGGAATATGCCGGTGGTAAAGAAAAACGGCGTGATGATTCTCAGCCATCCGCTTTATGATGAGTTCGATCCCCTGCATCACCCCTCCTACATCGAGTTCTTCCACCGCATCCTTCCCGAAACGCGCGACTCCTTCGAGATACAACGAAACTACGAGGAGGAATTCGCGCACAATCCCGATTACATCCGCATGTACCGCACCGGCAACGCCTACCACGGCGTGCATCCCTTCTACATGTGGTATTGGGGAGAAAACGGCCGCGCGCATGTGGGCAAAACCATCGTCGTGGGAGCCGAAAACCCGCAGGTGGCAAAAACTCTGGGATGGGACTGCGCTCAAAATATG
>JAPUME010000306.1 GCA_027294185.1 Acidobacteriota bacterium
TTACAGAACCATATAAAAAGTCTTTCTGGACGGTTTATCGGACGGCCGGACGGTTTTTGCGCCCCGTCAAGCGGGCCAGGCGTGCGACGATATCGTCGTCCACCACCAGGAGGCCCTCTTTCTTCTTCGCCCTATAGTTCCCTAAGTGGCCAAGCTGGAGTAGTATCTAGAATCCAGTATCCAGGTCGGGAGCAGAATCAACGCCCCGCCCACAACTCTCGTGATCGGTTTTACGGTATGCGTATCGACCTAAGCCGTTATCTTCCGCTCAGCCGGACGAACTCCTTGTTCGCGATGGAGGCCGTCGCACCACTTTTCCTGGCGTATGAAGCGCTGGTGTTTCTCGATCCCTGGCAGGCGGCCGAACTTAGCCGGGCTGACCCTTTCGCCGCCAGTTTCCTGCTGGCGCTCGGCCCGCACGCCCTGGGGATTGCTTATCTGCTGGCGGCCTTTCTCTCCTACACGAGCAAGACACTCGAAGAGGAGCGGAAAAACGCCGCGCCGAGGCCGTTCTTCGTCTTTGTGGCTGCGCTCGAAGGGGCGCTTCCAGCGATTGTCATAGCCGTGGCGGCCTATTTCCTGCTGCCGCTGTGGGGCGCGTTCCTGCCACCTGAAGAAACGACCTTTGTGGGTGTTCCTCTCGCCCTTGCCTCGGGACTCTCCGAGGAGCTGATCTTCCGTTTCTTTTTGCAGGGGGGACTTGCACTGATACTGAGAGAAGTGGTCAGCATGAATGCGGATCGCGCCCGGAATATCGCTTTGCTCCTGGCGGCGCTGGGCGTAGCCGCGGCCCATCATCTGGGACCTGCCGGAGCGCCCTTTGTCTTGCAGGAATTCCTTTTCCGCTTTCTGGTGCCGGGACTGCTGTTCGGATACCTCTACCAGCTCCGCGGCCTGGCCTTTGTGGCCTACTTCCACTCCGCTTACCAGCTCGTCTGGATCGCTCTGCCCGGGCTGGAAAATTTACTGAGGGGATAATCCGAAACATACCGCCTGGCCTCAGGCTGGAACCTTCTCAAAAGGCCACTCACCGCGGGTTTTCGATCTGTACCCGTACAATGCCGACCCTACAACGAAGGTCCCCGCCGCGAAGATCAGCGAACGTGGCTCGGAAGTGGCAAGCACGCCAAGCCATCCGGCAATGGAGATGATTCCGGGAACAGGGTAGAGCCACATGCGGAAAGGTCTCTTCATTTCGGGGGCTTTTCGGCGAAGCACGAAAAACGCGATCGTTTGGGGCAGGAAAAGCAGAAGCACGCGCGAGGCAATCAGGCTTCCGATGACCTCCCGCAGGTCAAGCAGGCTGAACAGCGATGCAATCAAGCCCATGACGACCAGCGCAACGGTGGGGAAGCCGCCCTTCGGGTGCAGTCGCCCGAACGCAGTGAAGAAATTGTCATCCTCGGCTGCCCGAAAAGGGAACCGCGTATAGCCGAGCAGGACTGAAAAAACCGAGGAGAAGGCGATCCAGAGAATCATCACGGTCATCAGCTTGGCGGCCGAACTGCCGTAGAGCCGCTCAATGTAGGTGGAAGCGATGTAGGAGCTCTCCATCGCCTCCCGCCAGGGAATCACGCTTAACACCGCGGCATCGAGAAGGAAGTAGATCGCCGCCACCGCGCCGATGGCCCACAGCATGGCGCGCGGCACCACGCGCCCCGGATTGCGAATCTCACCAGCCAGAAAGCAGACGTTGTAGTAGCCGAAATAGATGTAGAGCGCGTAGCGCGTCGCCCCGCCCAGACCATCCCAGAAACTGAGCTTGGTAACTTGAAATGAATCGGCAGGGAAGTCGAAGATTTTCGCCGGGTCCACATGCGGCAGCCCCGAGCCGATAATCCACAGGCATCCGGCAAGAACTCCGGCAAGCAGCACCAGGGAGATGGTCCCGACCGCCCGAATCCGCCGGTAGAGCAGGAACGTCAACACCAGCGGCACAGCGGCCGCAACCAATCGGACACCGCCTTCGGCAAGTCCGGGAAGCAGGTAGGTAAGATACTTCGCAAAGCCGATGCTGCCGCTCGCCACCGACAGCGGGGCGGTAAACAGGACCTGCCAGACAACCAGAAACGAGAGCCATCGGCCCCAACTGTTAGCGCCGTAAGCCGTCCGAAGGTAGTTGTAGGTGCCGCCCGCCTTGGGCATGGCAGTTCCCAGTTCCGCCCAGACCAGCCCGTCGCAGAAGGCCAGCAGCGCTCCCAGGGCCAAGCCGAGCAGCGCTTGCGGGCCGCCCATGGTCCCCAACATGAGCGAGATGGTGATGAACGGGCCGATGCCGATCATGTTCGTGACTGCGAGCGCCGTAGCCTGGGGCAGACCCAGATCCCGGGGGAGGCCCGAGGTGCCCGAAATGGAAGTTGGCGAATCAGACATAGGCAGAAACCTCGGTGATGCGCGAGGACGCCAGTGCAGCGCCTGCGACGAAAACAACCACCGGAGGGTAAACATGTGTTTGTTTCACAGGCCGGACTTTAAGTCAAATGCCGAGGGAAGCACGATGAGGCAAGCGACCCACTCTTAAAACTATTTTTGAATCCCGCCCCAGAAACAGATAAACTTCCGCAACACCCCCAATTGGACAAATCACAAAGGAAGGATACAAGGAGAATTCGATGCGTATCACTTCATTGCTGATGCTCGTTTCCCTATTCACGGGAACTCTCATGGCACAAAGACAACGACGAGAGCCTCCCAAGATCGCCGAATGGACGGGAAAGACCATTATGGTTTTCGGCGCGCACCCCGACGATGA
>JAPUME010000307.1 GCA_027294185.1 Acidobacteriota bacterium
CCGTCACCTGCGCGGGGCAACGGGGGCACAGTTGGCTTCTGCAGGAACCTGGCAGGGGCTGGTGTTGGTGGAGCGCGTGATCGCTTCCTTCCTGCCGGCAGGGTCTCTCACCGCATTGAACTATGGATTCAAGATTCTTTCGACCCTTTCCGAGTTGCTGGTGGGGAGTCTCGGTACGGCGGTCCTGGGGTCGCTTTCCGTAGCGGCGGCAACCCGGAGCGCCGAGGAGGAGCGGCGAACGTTTCGTCACACCCTGGAGCTCACCTTGATGGCAGTGGCTCCCTTGATGGTCCTGTGTCCGATGTTGAGTCAGGAAATCATCCGCTTCATCTTCGAGCGCGGTGAGTTTTCCCGGGAGGCGACTCAACTGATGGCCCAGGTCTTCTTCTGGTACAGCTTGAGCCTGGTCTGCTATTCCTTCCTGAGAAGTCTGAATTTCTACTTCTTTGCCCGCGCTGAGAGCTGGGTCTTCTACCGCTTGTTCCTGATGCAATGTTCGTTGGCAGCGGGATCTTATCTCATCTTATTTTTCCTCGGCCTGGGTGTACTGAGTTTCCCACTGGGCCTTCTGGCGGCATTGACCCTCACAACGCTCTCGGTATTCATCAGGAATCTTGGCGGTCTTCGATTCATAATTGACAAGAACTTCGCCCGACTGGGAACGCTGCTCCTGGGAGGGTCTCTTTTGACCTGGTTGACCGTGCGGCTTCTCCGTCCCCACCTGACTCCTCCGGTGACCGGTTTCGATAATTTCGTATACCTGGCCATGCTCTCGGTTGCGGGCACGTGCGTCTATCTGGTGACTCTCGGCGTTGGCAGATGGATTCGTTTCCAACCCCGGAGCGAGAGGCGCGGGTGAACCCATGAAACGCCTGACCGACGTAGGCTATTGGGATAAACACTGGTGGGGTCCCGCGAGTCCTCAACGTTTGCGCTTTTTGTACCGCGACGTGGACCTGGAATTCGTCCGCCTGATTCGCAAACTGGCGGGTCGGGCCGATTGCAGAACTCTTGAGGCCGGCGCGGGCGGGTCGCGCATCCTGCCGTACCTGGCACGTAAGTATGGCTACCAGACGGTGGGGACCGATTTCTCGCACCTCGGTTGCCGCCTGTTGCAGGCCAACTTCGCTCTGGCGGACGCCACGGGAGGAGTCATTTGCGAAGATCTATTTGCTTCTTCGCTCAGGCCGGAAATCTTCGACCTGGTATTCTCTTTCGGACTGATTGAACACTTCGATGACACGCGGGCCGTCGTATCCGAGCACCTGCGCTGGGTGCGACCCGGCGGATGGCTGGTGCTGACCGTACCGAACCTGGAGGGATGGAATGGGCGGCTGATGAAGAAACTCGCTCCTCCTCACTGGTCCCGGCACAAGGTGCTTTCCCGGAGACAACTTGCCGACATGCTCAAGAGCCTGGGGCTTGAACGGGTAAGGACCGGATGCCTGGGCAGCTTTTACCTCCAAATTGGAACCGACGCCGGTTGGACCGGTCTCGAGCAATGGCCCCGGTTGGCCCGCAAGCTGGCTCCTCACCTTCTTCGCGTCGCGAATGGCCTGTTGTCGCTCTTCTTCCGCCTGCTGCCGGTGCGCCCGCATTTTCAAATGACATCACCGACCCTGTTTGCCGTGGGCCGCAAACAATCCACCGACAACCGTTCGTCACCCTGACACGGGCTTCGTGCTACCTTGGAAGATCAATTCATAGGTCAAGAGGAAACTCCGGATGTCCCGCCAACCATCACAACCTGACAACTCACCTCCCATTCGAGTTCTCATGGTGACCAATCTCTACCCCTATCCCGGCTACCCGGCCTACGGCAACTTCATCAAGGGGCAGATCGACTCGCTCGAACCGGAAGGCGTCCACTCCAGGGTTCTTTTCATCAACGGGCGCGAGTCCAAGCTCAACTATCTTCGCAGCCCTTTTGACCTCTGGCGAATCCTGAATCGAGAACCCTACGACCTTGTTCATGGATACTTCGGACTGGGCGGCCTCGTGGCACGGATGCAGCCGCGGCTGCCGCTGGTGGTCTCCCTGATCGGGGACGATCTGCTGGGCCAACCGGACCGCTACGGCCGCAACTCTCCCCTGGGCCACTTTTTCCAGGACAGTTCCCGCTGGCTGGCCCGCCATTCCGACGCCGTCATCGTCATGAGTGAGGAGATGCGGCGGTTGGCGGAAATCCCGGATGCCATCATCATGGGCAACGGCGTCGACCTGGAACTCTTCAAGCCCATGGGCCGCGACGAAGCTTGTGACCGGGTGGGGCTGGACAAGCGGAAGAAATACGTCCTGTTCCCCTACAACCCGGAAGTTCTCCGAAAACGGTACGATCTGGTGGACGAGGCGGTCCGGCGGGCTCGTTCTCGCCTTCCCGAGCTTGAGATTCTCACTGTCTTCCGTTCTTCGCACTCCGAGCTGGCGACCCTTATGAACGCCGCCGACGTTTTCGTCCTGGCCTCCTACTGGGAAGGCGCACCCAACGCCGTCAAAGAAGCGATGAGCGTCAACCTGCCCATCATATCCGCGCCCGTCGGCGATGTGCCGGAGTTGTTCGAAGGTGTGTCCGGCTGCTACCTGTGCGAACCGGAACCGGAGCCGTTGGCGGCAAGAATCATCGAGGTTTGTTCAAAGCCCCGTGACAGCCGGGGCCGAGAAAAGGTCTCCTCGTTTACCATCGAGCTCGTGGCGCGCCGCCTGGTCAATCTCTACCGCCGGTTGTTGGGACGCGCAGAAATCGACGAGAGCGCCTTTCCGCCGCGCCCCTGCGTGCAAAGAAAAACGGAATCGACACCGTAAGGGTCTTCGCCTCGATATGCCCTTTGACACGCCTCCAGGTGTTTCGCTAGAAGCCGCCCGGAAACTTCACGCCTATCTTCGCCGCACGCATCTCAACGATTTCCTGCTGGTCGGTCCCGACCCGGGAATACGGCTCGAACTGCGACTGTGGCGCTTCCTCAAAAGTTATGCGAGCTTTCTACCCTGGCACGATAGCTATACCTTCCTGCAGACGCAGGGATACTGGTGCCTGGCCAACTGGAAGCTGTTTGAGTTGACCGGGGAATCGAACTTTCAAGCCTGCGCCACCCAGGCCGCCCGCAAACTGCTCGACCTCCAAACTCCGGATGGGTATTGGACTTATCCCCTGCCGCAACGCCGCCACCGGATCGCCACCATCGAAGGCAACTGGGCCGCCCTGGCATTGATTGAAACCTACGAGCAGCTCGAGGAAACAACCTTGCGTGATCCATTGCTCAAGGGTGCGCGCCGCTGGTATGAATTCCTGATCTCCCGCATCGGATTCCAAGAGCATGAGACGGGGAGGGCCGTGAACTATTTCGACAGGCCTCGCGGCAAAGTGCCCAACAATTCCGTCAGCACCCTCTACTTTCTGGCCCGCCTCTCCCAGGCGGCCCAGGATTCTGCGATTCTCGAACACAGCAAAGGGCTTGTCGAATTCCTGACTCATGTGCAGCTTTCGAGCGGAGAGCTGCCCTACAACATCGAAAGCCCTCAGGAAGCCCGCCGGGATCACTATCTCTGCTTCCAATACAATGCCTTCCAGTTGCTGGAGCTGGCCTGGACATTTACGTTGCTGGGAAAGCAGGAACTGCGCCCGGTACTCGACAAACTTGCTGGATTTCTTGCCGGCGGTGTCTCCGAAAACGGAGCCTCCCGGTTCGACTGTTTTCGCCGCCACCCCGAGGTGAACTACTATACGGCGGTCCTGGGCGCTGCAATGCTCGAAGCTCATCGGCAGGGATTGGGAGATTACGCGGAACTCGGCCGCAGATGTTTCCGCCGTCTTCTTGACCGCCAGCAGGCTGAGGGAAATTTTGAATACTCGGAAAAGGATTACGGCCTGTTCCGCGACAGACGTTCCTACCCGCGCTATCAGGCAATGATTCTGTTTCACTTGCTCTGGGCTTACCGGCAGGAAAAACTAAATCCTGGAGGTGTTCCGCTTCCCTCCAGGGAGAAAACCGGCTAGGCATCTTTCTTATGTGTGGCATTTGCGGAATTTACAATTTCGGCTCCGGCGCTCCTGTATCGCGCTCGTCACTCGAGTCGGCTACCCGGGCCCTGGCTCACCGTGGTCCCGACGATGAGGGCTTCCACGTGGATGGGTCTGTGGGTCTCGGAAACCGTCGCCTGAGCATTATTGACCTTCCCGGCGGCCACCAACCGGTCTCGAATGAGGACGGCGCCATCTGGGTCACTTTTAACGGCGAGATCTATAACTACCGCGAGCTGCGCAAGGACCTTCTCAGTCGCGGCCACCGGCTGCGCACCGAGTCGGATACCGAAACCATCGTTCATCTCTATGAAGACTTCGGCACGGAATGCGTCAAACACCTTCGCGGCATTTTTTCCTTTGCTCTGTGGGATAAGACTCGCCGCCGCCTGCTTCTGGTGCGCGACCGTCTGGGCGTGAAGCCGCTCTTCTACCGCCTGGAAGCCGACCGGATTTTTTTCGCCTCCGAGCTTCGCTCCCTGCGCCGGTTCGCCTCGCGGGCTTTCGAATCGGACCCGCAGGCGATTTTCGACTTCTTCGCCTTTCGATACGTGCCTGCCCCCGAGACTCTCTATCGCGATGTGAAAAAGCTGCTGCCGGGCCATCTGCTCGACGTTCGCCCCGAAGGAACCGAGCTGCGACAGTATTGGGACCTGCCCGGCGCGGAGGATACGGGCGACTCCCTGACGATTCAGGAATATTCCGAGCAGGTGCTCGCCAAAATCAAAGAGTCCGTCCGCTTGCGGTTGATCAGCGACGTTCCGCTGGGAGTATTCCTGAGCGGCGGCACCGATTCCAGCGCCCTGGTGGCCCTCATGGCGGAACTCGGCCATCGGCCGTTGCGAACCTTTTCGGTAGGATTCGCCGAGAAAGGTTACGACGAACGCCCCTACGCGCGCGAGGTCGCCCAAAGATACGGGGCCGAGCACGAGGAGATCACCGTCGGCTCCGATGACATCCGGGAACACTTGCCGCGCCTCGTTGCCCTGAGAGATGAACCGGTCGCCGAAGGGACCGACGTTCCGCTCTACCTTCTCTCGCGGCTGGCCGCGAAGAATGTGAAAGTGGTGCTCGCCGGGGAAGGCGGAGACGAGCTCTTTGCCGGCTATCCAAAATATGTGGTCGAGCGATGGAGCGGGTGGATTCCACCTCTTCCTGCTTCGTTGCTGCGCGCTCTGGCTCGTAGCCTGCCTTATTCACAGCGAAGATTGAAACTTGCGCTGGGGGCGATGGCCTCCCGGGAACCGGCGGAAAGGGCCGTCGCCTGGTTTGCCTCCTTCAACCGGGACGAACGTCAAAAGCTTTTCTCGCGGGATTTCCTGGAACAAGTGGATGAAAACCATCCTGCCCAAAGAATGGGAGAATACCTGGACCGGCACCCGCACCTTTCGCCGCTCAAGCGCGCGCTTTACGCCGACCTGAAGCTCTGGCTCCCCGACAACTTGTTGCTCCGGGGTGATCACATGACAATGGCGGCCGCTCTCGAAGAGCGCGTCCCTTTTCTGGACCATGAACTGGTGGAGATGGTCGCCCGCATCCCGACCCGGCTCCTTCTGCCCGGCCTGGAAGCAAAAGCCTTTCTCAAGCGGGTTCTCGCTCCCTACTTCACGCCCGAGTTTCTCCGCCGCCCCAAGATAGGGTTCCGCGTGCCCATCGGTCCCTGGTTTCAGAGAGACCTCAAGGGGTGGGTGAGGGAGGAAATCTTGAGCTCCCACTTCCATGATCTCGGAATCTTCAATACCCGTACCGTAGAAACCATGGTCCGGGATCACGGGAAAGGAACCCACGATTTCCAGAAGCAACTCTGGGCGCTGCTCAACTTTGCGCTCTGGAAAAAAGCACAAGCCAGGGAGGCCGATGATGCAGGCTAACCCCGAGCCTTTGCCCGCCGTTTGCATTGTCGTTGAAAACCTGCCGGTTCCGCTCGACCGCCGCGTCTGGCAGGAAGCCCGGACCCTACGGAAGGCAGGCTACCAGGTTTCCGTAATCTGCCCCAAGGGGAAGGGATTCGAGAAAAGCTACGAAGAGCTGGAAGGAATCGAGATTTACCGTTACCGGCTGCTGTGGGAAGGGGCCGGCGTGCTGGGTTACATCGCGGAGTACAAGGTCGCCTTGGCGGCCAGTCTCTGGCTGGCGTTGAAGATTTACCGGAAGACTCGCTTTCGCGTCCTGCACGCCTGCAACCCTCCGGACTTATTCTTCCTGCTTGGACTCTTCTTCAAACCTTTCGGCGTGCGCTTCCTGTTTGATCATCACGATCTCTGCCCGGAACTCTATCTCGCCAAGTCGGGTCGCAAGGGTTTCTTCCATTTCTTGCTCCGTCTCGCCGAGCGATGCACCTTTGCAACCGCTGGCGTGGCGATCGCGACAAATGAATCCTACCGCGAGGTTGCCCTGGTGCGCGGGAAGATGCCACCCGAGCGAACCTTTGTCGTTCGCAGTTGCCCCGACCTCGCAGACATCACGATTCTTCCACCCCGGCCCGACCTGAAAAGAGGGCGGAAGCTTCTTGTTGTTTACCTTGGAGTCATGGGACCGCAAGAGGGTTTGGACTTGCTGCTCCTGGCTGTCGAAAGCATTGTGAGAGACAGACAGCGTGGGGACACCTTCTTTGTATTCATCGGAGACGGAACCGAGCGGGCTCATCTGAGGCAACTGGCAAAGGAGAAACACCTGGAGTCTTGGGTTGAGTTCCCGGGGCGCATCCCGATTGAAGATCTCCCCCCCTATCTTTCCACTGCCGACGTTTGCGTCGCTCCCGACCCTCAGAACGAAATGAACGACAAATCGACGATGAACAAGATTCTCGAATATATGGCCTATGGGAAGCCGATTGTCCTGTTCGATCTTACCGAGGGGAGGCTGTCGGCGGGCGAGGCGGCTCTTTACGCTCGGCCAAACGATCCGGCCGACTTCGCAGAAAAGATCACAGCGCTGCTCGATTCGGATTCCTTGCGGCGGGAACTGGGTCAGGCAGGACGGCGGCGCGTTGAAAACGAACTCAACTGGGATCGGGAAAAGGAATCACTGCTCGCCGCTTACCGAGCTGCTCTCAAGGAAGTCTGAGTTCCGCGCAATCTCACTTCAGCTTGCCCCGCGCCCGGAAAGCACGACGGGAATGGTCTTGAGAAGAATTTTCCAGTCGAGCCCGGGCGACCAGGTATCGATGTATTGAAGGTCGAGCTCCATCCAGCGCTTGAAGCTCAACGTGTTCCGTCCCTCCAGCGCCCACAAGCAGGTTAAACCCGGCTTCATGCGCAACCGGCGGCGCTGCCACCGTTCGTACTTATCCACTTCCTCCGGCAGCGGCGGACGCGGGCCGACCAGTGACATATCCCCCTTCAAGACGTTCCAGAGCTGCGGGAGTTCATCCAGACTGAATTTTCGCATGATTCTTCCCACTCGAGTACAGCGCGGGTCATTGCGGATTTTGAAAGCAACCCCATCCTGCTCGTTCCGTTCCTGGAGAGCCTCTCGCATTTGATCGGCTCCGACTCGCATGGAACGAAACTTATGCAGGGTGAACTTCCGTCCCCCCAATCCGCATCGCGTTTGTCGAAAAAGAACCGGACCCTCAGAGGTAATCTTGATCAACAGGGAAAAAACCACCAGAAAAGGAGAGAGCATTATCAGGAGACCCGCGGCAAGCGCCACATCCAATCCGCGCTTGAGCAACAGCAGAGATTCGTTTTGGGGGGTGGTCGAGAAAGTCAGCAGAGGAATGCCCTGCAACCTTTCCAGGGTGACGTGGGACACCGCGTGCGGGAAAATGCTGAGCAGCACCCTTACCTTCACGCCCTCTTCCTCACAGAGGAGAAAAGTCTCTTCCAACCTCTCCAAATCCTTATTGGACACCGCAAAGACTACTTCGTCGATCACATGATGGCGCAGGAGTTCACCCACCTCATCCAAACGGTATACCGGCTGGGATGAGTCCGCCTCATCGGTCGCCACTTCATCTCCGGAATCCATGACGGCAAAACCGAAAAGCCTTGCGCCCAGCCGCTCTTCGGATTTGAGAATTCTTCCGACCTTGGTCGCCTCGCGCGTCCCACCGACAACCAGCACGTTCCGAGGCACCGCCAGCCAATGAGGAAATCTCTTATCGAGAACTCGCATCAAAAGGCGGAATCCGACCATCAGCAGCAGGTCGAAAACAGCAAACATCCCGAGCAACAACCGGCTCACATAATGAAGCTTCAAGGCAAAGGTAAGGGCGAACAGGGCCGGTGTGGCTACCGCGGC
>JAPUME010000308.1 GCA_027294185.1 Acidobacteriota bacterium
CCCTCGTCTCGCCATCGAAGCAGGAGAACAGCTCATCGTCATCGGCCCGAGCGGGGCCGGTAAGACCACGTTGTTGCGTCTGCTGAAGGGGTTCCTCACACCGACACGGGGGAGGGTGGAAGTGCTGGGCACGCGGCTCCCTCTGCCGAGAGGCTCCGAGCTGCGCCGCTTGCATGGGCGCTCGGGATTCGTTCATCAGCAGTTCGACCTGGTCCCGCGCTCGACGCTTCTCACCAACGTCCTCTGCGGACGCCTGGGGAAAAACCGCGGATGGCGGACATTGCTCGGCTGGTTTTCGCAGAAAGATTTGGAAACAGCCCTGCGCACGCTGGAAGAAGTGCACATGGAGCACAAGCTCACGCAGCGCGCCTCGACGCTTTCCGGTGGGGAGCAACAGAGGGTGGCCATCGCGCGCGCGCTTGCGCAGGAGCCGGAGATCCTTTTGGCCGATGAGCCGGTTTCGAACCTCGACCCGCGCCTGAGCCGCGAGATACTGGAACTGCTGGCAGGCGCAGCGTCGCGGCGAAACCTGACACTTGTGATCAACCTGCACCAGCCGCGTTTGGCGCGTGAGTTCGGCTCGCGCATCATCGGCCTGCGCGCCGGACGAATCGTGTGGGAAGGGCGGGCGAGTGAACTCTCTCCCGACGCCCTGTCTGTGATTTATGGAGAACAACCCGAACTTGCCGACTGAAAGCGCCCTGGAACCAATTCCGCGACCGCGCGTAACGGCCTGGCTTCTGAAGGCTGTGGCGACACTGGTGGGCGTGGCCGTGCTGGTCTTGTCGTGGCAGGGAACGGAATTTCGGCCGCTGCTGCTGGCAGAAAGCCTGCCGCGTATTGCGGAATTCCTGGGACGGATGGTGCCGCCCGACTGGTCTGTGTGGAAAGTGGTGGCCAGGGCCTCCCTGGAGACGCTTGAAATCGCTCTGCTCGGAACCCTGATCGGCCTCGTGATCTCCTTTCCCCTGGGGTTTCTTGCCGCCTCTAACCTCACACCCTGGTGGGCTCATCACCCGACCAAAGTAATGCTGGGGCTGATCCGCTCCGTTCCATTGATCCTGCTGGCCCTGTTATTTGTGGTTGCCGTGGGATTGGGACCCTTTCCCGGCGTGCTGGCGATCGCATTCCATTCGGTGGGTATGCTGGGCAAGTTCTGTGCCGAAGCTTTCGAGAACACCGAGCCTCGCATTGTAGAAGCCGTCGAAGGTACGGGGGCGTCGCGGACTCAGATTCTCCGCTTCGGAGTTCTTCCGCAGGTGTTGCCGCAGATCGTCTCCTTCGCTCTCTACCGGCTGGAGCTGAATATCCGCGATGCGACGATACTGGGCCTGGTGGGAGCAGGTGGAATCGGCTACTACATCACGCTCTACATACGTGGCTTTCAATATGAAAAGGTAGCGGCCCTTTGCCTGGTCATTTTTGCCATGGTGCTGGCGGTGGACCTGGTGGCATTTTTGGTGCGAAAGCGTGTGGGTTAAGGTTTGATCCCAGAGGGTCGATGGGTCAAATGTGCTAAAATGAGCCGAATTTATTCTGTGAGGTGATCTATGCGTAGGATTGTATCGTGGGGAGTTCTGGCAAGCCTCCTTCTGGTCACCGTTGCGGCAATGGCTCAGAGCCGCGACGAAGTGGCTGTCCGCAGCGTTGTTGACCGGCTCATCAAATCCTTTAACTCGGTCGAGCCCGATACGGCCAACCGATTCCTGGCCGATCTGGCGCCAGCCGCCGGACCCTTTTACCCGCCCTTTTCGCAAAAAGAAGCATCGGCAAGCGAAGTTCGGGCGTCGTTAAACCAATTCCGGGCAAGGCTGGCCTCGCGTGGCCTGCGGGCCACCAGCCCCGTCAGCGTTCGCATTGATCGGCGAATGGCCTGGGTGAACTTTACCTGGGACGCCCAGATGACCTTCAAGGATGCGACCCGGCACACGATGGATGGTCGTGCCACGATTGTTCTCTCCAAGGATGGGAGGAACTGGAAGATTGTGCACTACCACTCTTCGATCCCGGGTTCGATGCCGGTCAGCCAGTCCGCTGTGGAGTCTGCAAAGAAAGAAATTCTCCAGGTCGAGCGCGCCGCCTGGGAAGCGATCGAGGGGAGCCAGCCCGATTCTCTTCAAGGCTATTTCTCCGAGGACGTCTCCGTTTTCGGAGAAAATCAGGCCTACCGGACTCGAGGGCGCACCGAAGCACTGCGGGCGATGCGGACGATGCTGGAGCAGGCGGATCTGCGTTCCTGGCAGATTCTCGACCCGCAAGTCCAGCTTGCAGGCGATACGGCGGTGCTCACCTACTACTACACGGAGTCGGGCTTTGCCGGAGGCAAGGAATTCAAACGCAGCGGCAAGGCAAGCGTGGTATTCATCAAAGAGGACGGCACCTGGCGGGCCATCCACGAGCATCGCTCGGCCAATCAGTGATCTTTCAGACGGTTCTGCCCTGAGCTTCTCCCGGGCCGTTGGAAATAACGGCTCGGGAGAACTGTTTACCAGGGTTCACGCCAAAGTTACCTGAATCCGGTCCCAGCCTGCCGATACCCTCTCCCCAGGAATTCTCAGATTCCCGGCAACTTTCCTTTCTCCCCGAGCTCCATCTCGGGATAAGATGATGAAACAAGCCTTCAACCTATTCGGGAGGATGAGTCGGTGGACAACATAGAAATCCTGGGAATTCCTTTCTCTCAGTTCATTGCGGGATTGGCCGGAGTAGCAGGGTATCTGATTCTGGCTCTTCTGATTCGGCGGATTCTTTATCGAAGAATCTCCCGGGTAGCACTGAGCTCCAAGAACAAGTGGGATGATGTCTTGCTGCGCGCGGTGATGAGTCCGACCCTGATAATGATCCTGGTTTCCACAGGATGGCTGGCGGGAAGGATCATGAGCCTGCCGGCGAACTGGGAGCAGAGCATCGATCAGGCGATTCGGGTCGGCACGATCTTTTCTCTTATCCTTTTTATGGACCGGCTCCTGTGCGGAGCAGTGGAGCTCTACCAGGAGCAGCTCGCGGGCATGAACATCAGCCGA
>JAPUME010000309.1 GCA_027294185.1 Acidobacteriota bacterium
CCCACACCGCCGTGGACGTTCACAACCCCGTGGCGAATCTCAAGTACCGCTGGGTAATTCACCATGAGTGGAAACTGATCCTCCCTTACACGCCGAACGCCGATGTCGAATTGAACCCAGGCGGCCAGGGAGTGGACTGGATGAAAGACCATGCGGAACTGTACCAAGTGCTCGCCGATCCGCATGAGAAAGGGGAGCTGGCAGCGAAGCATCCCGAAAGGGTTCGAGCACTAAAGTGGGAGATTAACCAATGGTGGTATGTTTCGGAGTAACTCAATGGGAAATTGAAGATGCCGGTCTAGACCTCCTGCGGCGTATGAACTTTCCGGAGTAGAGGCGGCTTTACGCCGCCATCTTAGCCGGCGGGATCAACCCGCCGCTACATCGCCGGGGGTCCCACGAACGAAAGATTGAGCGCCAGACGATAGACGATTCGAATACGTTGAGTTCAGTAGGGTCAGGACAAGGGTGGGATGGAGGAGTTTTTGGGTGAGCTTTGGCTGTCTTTGCCGAGTCTGCCGCAATAATTTCTCAGCATCTGTCGATCGATAGAGCTCATATTGAGGAACTCCAGGCCGAAGGCTTTTCCGGCAACGACGCAGCGGACGACGGCGTTGGCCCGGAAAAACCAGTTCGGCATCTGCACGCCGACCTTCCCCACGCTGCCGACTGCCAGGGTTTTGCGGGTCAGGAAGAGCATACCCGACTGGCTGATCTCATGGATTTCTCCCGGAATACGGTGATTTCCGGATATGAAGCCGGCATCCGGCCTCTTCTTGAGAAGATGCCGGTTAAAGAGGCGGTCCCTCTCCGATTTCTTTTTTTTGTAGGCTGACTTATTCGGTGGCAATTGCAATCATCCCCATTTGGACTGACTCACCGGAAGCCCGGCCGGGGAGCCATGTTTAATGCGCAGTTTTACGGCCTGAATCGAGCGAAAGTCCGCTCTGGTCCCCTTTCAATAGAATCGGCACCTTCAGCCAACCCTTTATGTTGGGTCCCCTGCAAGTTTCCTAAGGGAGGGGTGAAGGGAGAGTTTTGCGCCGGTCTCGGGATGGGAAGGGAAGAAGTTCGATGGTGGGGGTCATCGGATTGGCGGGGAATGGTCGGGACGGGCGGATTCGAACCGCCGACCTCACGCACCCCAAGCGTGCGCGCTACCAGGCTGCGCTACGTCCCGACAAGGCAATCCTTTCCACCGCTCAGGGCTATCGTTGATGCCGGCTTACGAAGGCGTAATTTTACACCATTTTCTTCTCACCCATCCCGGCAAATTGGACGATGAAACTGTTTGAGATTCAAGAATCGATTGCGCCTCCCCTTTAACCGGTGCGCCGTGTTCAGGGGCCATTTCGGTGGCGTGCGGACCCTTTGAATCTTGACTTGTTCGGTCGAAAGGTGGTATGACCTCGAAAGATATGAGCAAGACGATTCCTTACTTTAACCGGCGGGAAAGGCAAACGTGGCCAGGAAAATCCTCATAGCAGACGATAGCCCCGCTATCCAAAAGAGAGCTGCCGGCCTTCTCGCGGGCGAAGGAATCGAAGTGGTTACCGTCGCGAACGGTATCGCCGCCATAAAGAAGCTTTCCACTGTCAATCCCCACATCGTTTTGGCCGATGTTTCCATGCCGGGCAAAGACGGCTACGAAGTCTGCGACTACATTAAGAAATCGCCGGAGTATGGAAAGACGGTGGTATTGCTGATTGTAAGCGACATGGAACCCTACGACGAAATGCGGGGCAGAAGGGTTCGTTCCGACGGCATTGTCAAGAAACCTTTCACCGGCAGCGATTTGCGGGACGTGATCCAAACCTACCTGGCCAGGATCCGGATTGAGCCGCCGCCCGAGCAGCCGGCAGAAGCCTCGGTTGCCCCCGAATCGCTTCCTGTACCCGAGCCGGAAGAAGAGATCGAAGAGATTCAAGTAGAGGAGAAGCTGCCCGAGCCGGATTTTTCGGCTCTGAAGGAGCCGCTGGCGATCGGGGATTTCCCCACAGAGCAGCCACCCGCTGCCGTTGAGGTGGAACCGGCGGGCGAGGCTTCATCTCCTTCCGCTGTGACCGAGCCCTCGCATGAGGAAAAGGTGGACATCGGGGAAGTATCTCTTGGTTTTCCCGATGCGGGCTCGGAGCCGAAGCTGGTCGAATCCGCCGAGGAATCCACCGAACCTGGGGACGCTGCGTCCTCGGATCTCGATAAAACAGTGTTGTTTATGAACCCCATCGAGGTAGCCGACCCGGTGTTGCAGGATGAGACTATCGTCATGCCATCCACCGAAACTTCTGAGGGGAAATCTCCGGAACCCGCCGTCAGCGAAAACCCCCTGGAGGCTCCGTCCCCGAGAGGCGAGGACGCATCCATTTCGGCCACCAGCCTGGAGAAGTTTTCCCTCGAGGATGCGGTCGAGGGCAATATTCGGCTGGGGCCGATGGGGCCCGAGGCCGGTGAGTCCCAGCCCGTTGAAAAAGCCGCTGCAGCCGAGCCGGCGCCGGGACCTCAAAAAGTTGACCTCGAAACGGTTCGTTCCGTCGTCGAGCGAACCGTGCTGCGGATGATGCCGGAAATTACTGAGGAAGTGATCGAGCGCGTAACCAAAGCCCTCAAGTCGGAGCTCGAAAAGAAGTAGCAGCAGTTTTCCTCCCTGTCTTTTCCCCGGTTGCTAATTGAAACATCAGGCCCGCAAGCGGGGCCGAAGCCGAAGTTGGAAAGCCGGCGCGAAATCGTAGTGCTTGGGAGTGGAAAGCGGGCTGGATCGTGGGTGGGGCTAGGGCTTAGATGATTCCTAGCTGCTTCTTGGCGGCATCGCTCATCCGGTTCGGCTCCCAGGGAGGGTCCCAGACGATCTGGACGGCCGCCGATTTCGCCCCCGGAATCTGTTCCAGGCGAGCCTTTACGTCTTCGGTGATCTCGCTGCTGGAGGGACAGCCCTGTGCGGTCAAGGTCATGATGACGTGAATGTTGTCGTCGTCTACCATGACGTCATAGATTAAGCCCAGGTCGACAATGTTGACCGGGATTTCCGGGTCATGGCAGTTGTAGAGAGCATCGTAGACCCTCTCTTTGGTAATCATGGCTGACACCTCCTGTAGATTGCGCTTTTCCATTGTAACGAAAATATCGGATTCACACAATCCCAACAGCCTCCTGGAGAAAAATCGCGTTTCCGGGGGAGGTTTTGAACCTTCGTCCATAAAGAGCCGATGTTATAATCAATTGGCAGGGCAGGGCGGGGGTAAGGTGGAGAGTTACGGCGCTCAGTAGTTCCGGCTGCTTCGTAGTACCCCGAAAGGAAGTTGTTATGTCGATCATTAAATCGGAAAAGATCTGGCACAACGGTAAGTTCATTCCCTGGGACGATGCGGTGATTCATGTCGCCTCTCATGCCGTAAGCTACGCCTCCTGCCTGTTTGAAGGGATTCGCTGCTACGCGACGCCACAGGGGCCCGCGATCTTTCGCCTGAAGGACCACGTTAATCGGCTGATTGATTCCAGCAAGATCTATCGATTGACGCTTCCCTATAGTTCCGAGGAAATCCAGGAGGCTCTGGTCGAGTTGGTGCAGGTCAACGGGATGGAGCACTGCTACCTTCGGCCCATCGTTTTGCGCGGCTTCGGGGAAGTGGGTGTGAGCCCGCTCAAAAATCCCATCGAAGTCTACCTGCTCTGCTGGGAATGGGGGAAATACCTGGGGGAGGCAGCGCTGAAGGAGGGCGTGGATGTCTGCGTCTCCTCCTGGAACCGTATGGCGCCGAACACGCTGCCTGCTATGGCCAAGGCGGCGGCCAATTATATGAATTCCCAGCTCATCAAAATGGAAGCGCAGTTGAATGGCTACGTGGAGGGCATTGCCCTGGACCCCTCCGGCTTCGTCAGTGAGGGCAGCGGAGAGAACATCTTTGTTGTGAAGGGCGGAAAGTTGTATACCCCGCCGCTTGGCTCCTCGGTTCTTCCCGGCATCACCCGCGATTCCATCATGACCCTGGCGGGCGAGATGGATGTGCCTCTCGTCGAGCAGGCGCTGGCGCGCGAATTCCTCTATCTTGCCGATGAAGTCTTCTTCACCGGAACGGCGGCGGAGATCACTCCTGTCCGCTCCGTCGATCGCATCCAGGTAGGGATCGGACGACCCGGCCCGATTACGAAAAGTCTGCAGGAAAGATTCCTCTCCATCGTGCACGGGGAAGCGGAAGACCCCCACGGATGGTTGACTTCCTGCCGCCAGAAGGAAAGTGCCCGACAACGGAGCGCAGCAAGCTGATTTGGGGTCTCCTTCCTGGGATTCCTTCCCGCCGATTCCATTCTCCCACACATCAGCCGCCGGAACTTTGGAGGCGGAAGGGTTTTCTCCATCATCCGAAGTTTCAGGTAGAGGTCCCTTTGGGGGCAAAACCTCGGGTGGAGTCACGGATGGGGCGATTGAAAGTCTGTGGAATCCTCTCCTGGTTTGGGTTAAACTTGCCTCTGTCAGGAGGGGAAGGAAGAGAGAGTTATGAAGATTGACGAATTGCTTAAAATTGCCGCGGAAATGAAGGCTTCCGATCTTCACCTAAAAGTAGGGAACCACCCTTACGTCCGCACGGAGGGTGAGTTGAAACCCCTCGACCAGTTTCCCCGCGTCTCGAGCGAAATCATGCTGGGTATGGCCTTCAGCATGATGAACAATCGGCAGAAGCAGAAGTTCAAGGA
>JAPUME010000031.1 GCA_027294185.1 Acidobacteriota bacterium
TGATCGTGTCAGCCCCCCGCGCCGGAGTCGCCCCCGCCGGCAGCAGGAAAGAACCTGCCAAAACCAGCGCCGCCCAAACAAATGTCAATCCTCCTGGTCCTGTCCGCATTGCGCCCTCCTTGATTGATTCATGTGATTCCGCGTGCATTCAACCTTATCGTTTCCTGGTTGTTTTCAGGCTTTCCACGCCGTCAATCTCGAAGCTCGATACGCGGCGGGTCTTGATGTCCACCACGCCAATCCCGAATAGCTTGTCACGATCTCGGACCTTCTGGCAACCGCGATTCTGCTTTCCCATAGAAGATAGACATGTTGAGCTTCAGGGGTGGGTCCCTTGCGGTGAAGTCAGCGGGCGGAGTTTTTGGGATAACCGCTCCCGGGCGAATTTCTTTCACGCGAGTTTGAGGCTTTGGGGGCCAGGGAATAGAGCGGGCAAACCATCATCAAAACCTGACGTGCGCCGATATGCACCTGACTGTCATTGGTTCAATCCTATACCATTCCTCATCAGCCTGCGGCATGGGTGATTTCATTCAACCCCGGCCCCGATCCTACCCGGTGGTTGTACCTCAGTCCTCAAAGTTGTGTTTCTCGCCGAATCCCTCTGAATCCATCTGTGGTTTCAATCATCTTAATGGGTATCGAGGGAATCCGAGGATGCTGAAGTCCGGTGAGTTGTGCATCCCGGTACCCGGACACTTTAGGAGGAAAACATGCGAAAGATCCTTTTACAGAGCTTGGCCGTTCTTATGCTGGCATCGGCAACAGCGTTTGCAGCCTCGATTGAAGGCGAAATCGTGGACAGCCGTTGCTATCAGAGCATGGGCAAGCACGGCGCCGAGCACCAGATGTGCGGCCAGATGTGTTTGAAGGGCGGCCTGCCTGCCGGTATCCTGACCAGCAGCGGGAAGTACTACACGCTGTTGGTTCAGGGTTCGGCTTTCGCGGACGTCGTCGGTCAGAAAGCACGCGTCGAAGGCAAGGTCGACGAGAAGAGCAGCACCATCGTCCCACTGAAGGTGGAAGTAAACAAGGGTGGTACCTGGACGGCTGTTGCGTTGCCGAATCAGATGATGTAATCGATGGTGTCATCCCTGGGCAGATGTGGGGCCCCGCAAGCCTGAGGGTAATGACTGAACCTCAGGCCGGGTGCCAGGCGACTTTAGCCTGAAAACGTCACGTTCGCCCTTTGAGTGGTACCTTAGCGGTAAGCGTTGAAGTATGCCCGTCTCTCTCATGCATGAATAACATCTTGCACTTGTACGGGAATTGGCTATTCTATTCTTTCTTTCGTAGTGAAACTTGACATTCAGCACCAGCCATCATCGAATGGCCTAACCTGATTGGGAGGTTTAGCACTCTTGACGCGCCCCCCGGCCATAACGAAATTTTTAGCCCTGGGGGCTGTATTCGCCATCTTCCTGGCTGTTGCGGTCCCCGGCAGAAAAGCCTCCGGTCGGGAAGACAAAAGGCCCGCCGCTGAAAAGCCCGATCAGGACCTCCAATCCAGTGACCCGAGGGAATCTCCCGACCCCCAGAAAAGCTTTTGGGAGAGGTTCACCGACCTGTTCCGAACTCCTGCACCACAGCAACCCATCGCTTACACCCATAAGAAGCATCTGGCAGTAGGGATGGAGTGCGCGAATTGCCATCAGTTCGCCGAAACCGGGCCGCAGGCCGGAATTCCTCACGCGGATTTCTGTATGGTCTGCCACCAGGCCATCGCCACCGAATCCCCCGAGATTCAGAAGATGACCGCTCTGTGGAAGCAGGGCAAAGACATCCCCTGGGTGCGCGTCTACGGGTTCGAGAAGGAGGCCCACGTACGCTTCGACCATGCTCCCCACATCCGCGCCAAGGTCGAATGCCAGACCTGCCACGGCGACATGACACAGGAGACTGTCGCTCGGGTGCTGGTGAAGCACACCATGGGGTCGTGTATCGAATGCCACAAGCAGGAGGAGGCCAGCATCGATTGCATGACGTGCCACTTCTAAAAATACGCATGGCGTGAGGTTTTCCGCTTTCCTCATCGCAATGGGAATTTTATGGACCGAAGGAACTTTTTCAGAATATCGGCGATCACGGCGGGCGGCATCGCTCTTGAGAGTTGCGGCCACCCGGAGACGCAGCTCATCCGCTTCCTCCCCGAGGATGAATTAACACCGGGACAGGCAAGCTGGACCACCAGCCTTTGCCGCCAATGCGAAGCGGGCTGCGGCGTGCTGGTTCGCCTGATGGACGGGGAGATGGAAGTGGTTCGAAACGGCGAGCGGGGCCTGCTCACCAGGAAGCTTGCCAAGAAACTGGAAGGAAACCCTGATCACCCCATCAACGGGGGCAAGCTATGCGCTCGCGGCCAGGCGGGATTGCAGGTCACCTACAATCCGGACCGCATACGCGGTCCCCTGAAACGCTCCGGACCGCGCGGCTCGGGGCAGTATAACGACATCGGCTGGGAGGAAGCCCTTGAGATACTGGAGGGCAATCTACGCAGCCTGCAACGGCAAAAACAGGAACGATCCCTGGTCTTTCTCTCCGGCCCTCTGCGGGGACAGCGGCGCGTGCTGGTCGACCGCTTCGGTGCCGCCTTCGGTTCAGCGGGTCGGGTCGAGTATGATTTCTTCGGCAACGGGGTACTGAGGCGCGCAAACGGGATCAGTTTCGACCGCGAAGCCCTGCCGACCTATGACATCGGCAACTGCAATTATCTGTTGAGCTTCGGCGCGGATTTCCTGGGCACCTGGCTTTCCCCGGTCTCGCAGGCGGCGGGCTTCGGCCAGATGCGCCAGGGGAGACCCGGCCGTCGCGGCAAGTTCGTTCAGGTGGAAGCCCGCATGACCCCTACCGGGGGCAAGGCCGACGAATGGGTTCCGCTCCGGCCGGGAACCGATGGCGTTCTGGCGCTGGGGATTGCTCACGTCATCATGACAGAGGGGCTCGCGCCTCCCGCTGCGGCAGGCCGGGCCGGTTCGGCTGTTGCGGAGTGGGACCAGGGACTTCCGGGCTACACCCCGGAAAAAGTCGAAGAGCTTACCGGAGTCAAGGCCGAGCGAATCGTGCGGCTGGCCCGCGAGATGGCATCGCACCTTCCCGCCGTGGTCATCATCGGCGGCCCGTCGCTCGCCCATACCAACGGATTGTTCCATGCGCTCGCCGTCAATGCGCTGAATGCTCTCCTCGGAAGCGTGGGAACAACGGGGGGGATCCACTTCACTCCTGCGCCTCCCCTGGCGGCATTGCCACGATTGCCACGGCGCTCCGGATCAGCCCCAGGCGGACCGAAATCGGTCAAGGAACTTGCCGACCAGGTTCTCTCTTCCAAGCCGTTTCCTATCAAGACTCTGCTGGTGGCGGAGGCGAACCCGGTCTTTTCCGCACCCGCTGCCTGGAAGCTCCGCGAAGCACTGGAACAAATTCCATTCATCGCCGGCTTCGGCTCGTTTATCGATGAGACAAGCTCGATGGCCGACCTGATTCTCCCCGACCATACAGCACTGGAATCCTGGCAGGAAGATGTTCCCGAGACCGGAACCACGCGGGCGACCGTCAGCCTGGCCGCGCCTGCCATGAAGCCGCTGTTCGACACCCGAGCCACCCCGGATGTCCTTTTGAGATTGGCGAAGCAACTCGGGGGGCGCGTTGAAGCCGCGCTCCCCTGGGAAAACTTCGAGGGGCTCTTGAAGGAAACCCTGGGAGGTTTGCTCTCCGAGGGTGAGGCATCCATTGAAGCCGATGATTTGAACGAGTTTTGGAGTAAAGCCCAGGAGCAGGGCGGGTGGTGGAAACTCAGCGACGAGCCTCGAAGACAAACCCGCGCTTCCCGGCGGAGATTGGCAAGACAAAACCAGGTTGCGTTTGAAGAGGCAGAGTTCGACGGCAGTGAAGGCGATTTTCCTTTCTATTTCCTCCCCTACGCTTCCCAGGGGGCCGTTGACGGCAGGCACGCGAATCTCCCCTGGCTGCAGGAGATGCCGGAGCTGCTCTCAACCGTAAGATGGGGCTCCTGGCTCGAGATCAATCCTCACACAGCAGAACGGCTGGGCATTCAGGAAGGGGACCTGATCGCGGTCGAGTCTCCGCAGGGCAAG
>JAPUME010000310.1 GCA_027294185.1 Acidobacteriota bacterium
GGAAAACTGCTGGTCATCAAGGGCCGGACCACGGAAGATCAATACGTCCTTACCTCGCAGACCTCGATTATCGGAAAATCCAACATTGCCTCCGTCCAGCTCAAAGGATGGTTTGCGCCCAAGGTTGCGGCCATCATCACCAAGCGCGGTGAGATTTACTTTCTTTCCTCGACCACCCAGAAATCCCTCGTAAACGGAGAACCCGTGAGGGGCCGGCGCGAGCTCAAGGATGGAGACCTGATTACTCTGGGCCGGGTTCAGATGCAGTTCACGCTCGTGGCATGGTAGGTGCAGTGTGGGGAATGGAGTCACCTCTAAGGCAAACGAGCGCCGCATTCAACTCAAGAGGCCGGTTTCGGCCCGTTCGCTTCCGGCCCGCTGGATTCTTGTTGGAGTGCTTCTAGGAATGGCCTCCGTCGGCTCCCTCCAGGCCGCCAAGCGCGAAACGGGATTCCTCAACCGCAGGGTCACGCTGAATGGCGAAACGTACCGCTACCAGGTCTATGTTCCCCTCGAATGGAACAAAGGTAAGAAATGGCCCGTAATTCTCTTCCTCCATGGAGCCGGAGAGCGGGGCGAGGACGGACTGGTCCAGACCGAAGTGGGCATCGGCACGGCCATTCGCCGGCACCCGGACCGCTTCCCCTGTGTCGTGGTCATGCCGCAGTGCCGCCGGGGAGTCTGGTGGGCTGACCCGCAGATGGAAGCACAAGCCCTTAAGGCTCTGGAATTATCTCTCAAGGAATTCAAAGGCGATGTGAACCGCGTCTACCTGACGGGTCTTTCCATGGGAGGGTACGGCACGTGGAGTATGGCCGCAAGGAATGGGGGTCGATTCGCCGCTCTGGTGCCCATCTGCGGCGGAGTTCGCCCACCCCGGCGGGTTCGGTCCTCAGAGGCCGCCTCTCTTGCCAATAACGCCGCCGACCCCTACCTGGATACTGCCGAGCGGGTCGGCAAGACACCGGTATGGATTTTTCACGGGGGCGCCGACCGGACCGTGCCGGTCTCGGAATCCCGCAAGATGAATGCCGCCTTGAAGGACACGGGAGGCAATGTCAGATACACCGAGTATCCGGAAGTGGGACATAACTCATGGGACAAGGCCTACCGTGAGGCCAGGCTGCTCCCCTGGATTCTCGATAAGCGCCTCAGGTAAAAGAGGCGGGTTTGCTGCGGAGCGCCAAATCTCCTTTTTATCAGATGGCTTCTTATCATGGAGGAAAAGCTGCCCATGTGGACATCCGCCGTTTTCCTACTGACATTTCTCCTCGGCTGCGCCTCCCCTGGCGCAGGTGCGGAGAATTCTCCCCTCAAAGTCTGCCTCATCTCGGGGTCGAATGAGTACCGCTCGGATGTGTCCCTCTCGGAATTTCAGAGTTACCTGGAGACCCATTTCAACGTTCAATGCACGCTGCTCAAGGCACAGGGGAGGCTCAACCGTCGGGGGGAATACGGCGAGCTGCCCGGCCTCGAAGCGCTCGATGACTCTGACGTCGCCCTGTTCTTTAGCCGGCGGATTACGATCCAAGGGGAACAACTGGAAAAAATCAAGAAATACTGCGGGGCAGGACGGCCTATCGTCGCCGTGCGGACCGCAAGCCACGGCTTCCAGAACTGGCTCGAATTTGACCGCGTCGTGCTGGGAGGAAACTACCAGGGCCACTACGGGGAAACAAAATCTCCGGCTACCTACAGCCCCGCCGTCGCGCAGTCTCATCCGCTACTCGAAGGGGTGGGAGTTATTCAATCCCTTTACACTCTCTACAAAAATGATCCCGTTGCCGAAGACACTCAGGTTCTCATGACCGGCTCCACCGTTGACGGCACTCAACCAGCCGCCTGGACACGGCTCCACAACGGGGGACGCGTCTTCTATACCTCCATCGGAGGACTGGAAGATTTCAAGAACCCAAGCTTCATGCGTCTGCTGGTAAATGCGCTTTTCTGGACGGCGCGGCGGGAAGTGGAGCCTAAATAGCGCAGGCTCCGATAAAGCCGGCAGGAAGTGTAGAAAGGGTGCGACCGGGGCCCGAAAGGCTAATCCTTTCCTTTTTCCAGGAAGGTACGGAGCCTTTCAGCGGCGAGAGAGGCGTTCGAGATCACTCGGGCCCTGGCCGCCAGTTCCACAACCCGCAGGTAATGGTCGCGGTCGCGACCCTTCTCTTCATGATTCACCAGCATGAAGTTCTCCTGATGGCCGTTGAGCCAGGACAGGAAAGCCAGCCCGGCCTTGTAATTCCCCGTTGGAGCTTCAAAGATGGTCCTCGACAACTCTTCTGAGGGCAGCATCAATTCCCGGTAGCGGTCCACTCGCCCGCAAGCAAGGTAGCGGAGCGCCAGCCCGGCGGGTTCCGCTATGCCGTCAAAGGCCCCCAGCAAAGCGTGGCTGAAGTTCCCGAGCGCGCAGGGTGAATCCCCGATTTCGACCCAGCGGGCGATGTCCCCCACAGCGCCCTCCTCCCCCGACTGGTGATCGCCCCGAATCAAACTCTCGAAATTGAAGTCATCCCCGGTGAAAACGATCTGATCGCGCTCGATCAGTTTTTCCCGGCAAGAGATCTCGAAGGCGGAATCGAGCAACGAGAGTTTCGTCCCCCGCACCTTGGCCGGGTCCAGAGCCATGATGCGATCGAAGCTTTGGCCGGGGAAATAGCCCGCAAGCTCCGGCATAAACTTCTCGCCCAGCCAGTGAATAAAGAGCGGCCCCGAAAGACTGCGAATAATCTCGCCGTAGATTTCCACGTAGGCGGACTCGTCCAATCGGTTCCGCGTGAGCCAGGGAAGCGGCAGCAGGATTACCTGGCCTCCGGCTTCCTGTATGAAGTTTGCCTGGTAAACGACCGCCTCGACCAGTTTCGTCTTGTTCGCAATATCGGTCAGGTGATCGGCGCCGGCGCCGGCAATAAAGCGAGGAGTAAGATGCAACCGGCCACACTCTCGAATCAGTCGCTCGGCAGCCTTCCATCCGATGCGGAAACGATGTGCGGTGTCCATGGCCTCGGCAATGCCGAACCCCAGGGAGGAAATTCTCTGTCGAATCCTGCCCGTAGCTTCCCAGTCGATAAAATCGGCAATGGAGGCAGCGTCTCCCGGCCGGGCAGGCGAGTGCGGGCAGGTGCGGTAATCATCCCTCATCACCACATGGACGGCAGCATAAGCGAGCCGCACCGGACGAGGCGAACCGAGAGCTTCCACCTCCTTTCGGTAGAGCGTCAATAACGCATCGTCGAGTCGAATCGAGCTTCCCTTGACTCCCGATTCGCGCGAGGGAACTTTGACTTCCACCTGCATACCGTAACCCCTACGGTAAGAAGTTCAGAATATCTTTTCCAGGTACACCGGCAGGCGTTTGACCGCATACCATACAAGGAAGCAAGCCAGGAAGGAAGTTCCGGCGATCATTGCGCCAAACCACACCTTTCCCCGGAAACCCCGCGGAACGTCGTCTCCGAGGTAGGGACGGCTCCGTTGGAGAAGAATGAAACCAAAATAGGCGGCGGGCAAGAGAAACCCACAGAGGATGCTGGTCGGGATGGCCACCCAGACGGCCATCCGAGGCCAGAGCACGGTCCCGAGCACAGCGGGACCCGTCACCAACATCCCCAGCCGGTACTTCCATCCTCCCACCCGGAACCCGAAGATTTCCGAGCAGACGAAGCCCGCAGTCAGCATGATGATAGTAATCGTGCTCAACGCCATGGCCAGGATGCCCAGATTGAAAATGACGCGCCCAAAGGTCATCCCCAGCAGGCTCGCAATCGTCCGGGCGGCCTGCTCCACCGAAAGCGATTTTCCCGCAAAGGAAGGATCGAGGTGCAGCGTGTTCGCCGTGGCAATGACCAGGAGGCTGGTGGCGAGGGTAAAGGGAAGAACCATCCCTGTAAAAAGGTCGAAGCGAGCCAATCGGCGATGTTCCCTGCCCCAGCCCTTCGCAAGCAGCGAGTGCGGGTAGAGAAACACCATATTGACGCCGACGGCTGCGGCCAACCCGCCCAGAACGATGTCGATTCCCCGCACACCGTTCTGTTCACCGGGAATCTCGAAGGCGTAGAATCCTCTCAGTAATGCGCCCCAGTCGCTTACCCCGGTTTTCATCACGGAAAGCCCCAGGCAGACGACAACCATCCAGACCATGTACTTGAGCATCTTCTCGTAGCCGCGAATCCAGCGCGCAGAGCTTCCGTAGCTCATCGAAACCCCACCGGCCCAGACCAGCACCGCAACTCCGACCCACCATGGCTTGAGCGTCAAGCCCAAAACTTTTCCCATGTCGACCGCCACCGCTCCGGCCAGGGAGAATTGCGGAAACTGCCATACAATGCAGGCAATCAATGCCCCCCCGGCCCAGGCCCAGGCGAACGGCGCTCCCGCATAACGCCTCATGGCATCGAGCGGCCGTAGCCCCGTCGAGAGCGTCTGATGGGAAACGGCAGCGAGCATGATCATGCCAAGCAGCATCGCAACCGGCGCAACCCACAGCAGGCGATAGCCGAACACCGCGCCACCGAAAAGCGCCGAGGCCACCGACCCGCTGCCGAGCGTCAAGGCGCTCTGCATGTAGCCGGGACCGACGAACTTCCAATAGCCCCGCGTCCGGGCTGCAAAGCCCTGGTGCTCGAGCTCGACAAGCGTCTTGCGTTCTTCGGCGAGCTTTTCGGGTGACGGCGGCGCCACCATCGGCAGGCCACCTCCCCAGCGCTCGTCCTCCTCGCGAGCGTGCCCCTGGTTTTCCTGATTCACTCTTTCACCTCGCCCGTTTTCCCTGCCAGTGCGGTCCCGGAGGTCACAGGATTCGTCTTCTTGGCCTCACGCAAGCGGGCGGCTTCGGGCAGAGTACGATAGTAGGAGTCCAGCGGAAAGCATCCGCTGAGGAGTCCGAGCCTCGGTCCCGTCGTACAATCACTGAAAGTCCGGCAGATACGCTTGCGGTCGAGCCTGCGGCCCTCCAGCACGTCGATAGGCATTTGCGGGTAGGTGAGCACCATGCGACCGATGCCGACGAAATCGACATGACCCGCTCCAACCTCATGCTGCGCCACGTTCGGCAGGTATTCCTGAAGATAACTGTACCCCGAGCCCACCAGGAGCAGATTCGGAAATGCCTGCTTGCAGACTCGCACGGCCCGAAGATGGAAAATCACTCCGGCCAGCGGATCTTCGGGAGGAAGATAGCCGTCTGAGGGCGGATAAGTGGCGGGCCGCTGGAGATGCGGGCAGTAGTAGGGTGAACCGACCGAAATGTTTACCAGCCGAATTCCCATTCCCTCGAGCATCTTGAGAAATTGAAGGGATTCGGTGAAGTCCGGCTTGCGCGGGTCATTCGCATCAATGCCGAACCCATGCTCGTAGGGGACATACTTCTCCCAGTCTTTCGCTTCGCCGCACAAGGTTTCCCCATTCTTTGAATAAGGAAAGACGTCGCAAATCGAAACCCGCACTCCAATCTCCAATCCCGGACACTCGCTGCGAATCGCTTCCACAACCAGTCGAACGAATCGTGTCCGGTTTTCAAACGAGCCGCCGTAGGGCGCCGGCCGCGAGCGCGCGCCCAGCAGCTCGTGGAGCAGATAGCCGTGGCAGCATTTGACATCAACGAATTGAAATCCCGTGTTCCAGGCGAGCTTCGCGGCACGAACGAAATTCTCTCCGATGCCCTCAAGCTCCCCGTCCGTCAGAGTCACCGCATCCGGGCCGAGGCCGACCTTTGGGTCAAGCTGGGGATGGCGATAGGCGATTCGTGGTGCGTGAGGTCCGTGAGGCTGCGCGAAGCGGCCGGAATGCGTCAGTTGCAAGCCGACGTAGAGATCATCGGTGGTCTCGCCGGTTTCGCGATGGCCTTGCTTGGTCTCCTCGAGCAGCGATTTGAGCCCCCGGCCGACTTCTGCATTCCGGTTCAGGTAGAGCTGGCGCGGGTGCGCTCTCCCGTCTTCCTGCACGGCGAAGGCTTCCCCGCCCCAGACGAGCTTCGCACCGCTTTTGCCAAAGTTGCGCCAGCGGCGAAGCGTATGCTCGGAGGGCAACCCACTTGCCGTTCCGTCCCACCCCTCCATGGGATGAACGGCGAAGCGGTTCCCGATGGTGGCGCCGTTCAAAACGAGAGTCCTTCCCAGAGGCCCGTCTCCTCCGAGCACCTTCTCCTCCACGCCCATCGACGAGTCGAGGGAGAGAAAATGCCGCCTGAACTCCTCCACGGTTCGGTGTTTTCCGGGTGGCTTGTATTTCATTTCAGCGGTTCATCCTGGCTTTCAGCCTCAGGGGTTGGGAAACTCCCAGCTTTGGGCCGGTGTGCGACTCTCGGCGAGAACCGCCACGTTGTAACCGTACCCCGGCGTATCAAGAGAATTGATTTCAATCTTACCGTCCCGTATCTTCAAAACGATCCCGGCCTCGGTCTCCTCATAGAGGTCCGGATGCGCCCCCAGGGCCTCCCGCGCCTCCTCGGACGGTAAGTGGCGCAGGCCACGGAAATAGTGGTGACCGTTCCTTTCCACATGCGTAAGTCCGTGGGCCGCCACCGTCGCCAAATCCTGCTGCAGGGGAATGACCGGGAGGTTGGTCAGGTCTTCGGCGGATTGAAAAAACCCACCTCGACCTTCCCGGGAATATACCTCGCACAGGCCCCGGTTTGCAAAGGATCGGAAGACTCCCTTGCAATTCTTGATCGACACTCCCCGATATCCACAGGAGACCCCACGCTTGAAAGCTTCGATATCGGAATCCGCCTCATCGATCATGACCGGAGCGAAGGCTGAGAGCCGCCGTAACGGTTCGACTCGTGCCGGGTCGAAAGACACGGCTCTCGGCAGGGGCTGCTCCACGTAAAGCATCGCCTGGAGCAATCGCCGCCCCTCAGGCCGCCGCGAAAGCTCCTCGAATAGCCGCACCAGGTCCGCCAGGTCGTCGTATTGCTCGTTTGCATCCACGGTAATTCGCAGGTTGCCCCGTACGGTTTCCTCAAAAACCTCAGCAATGGCCGGCAGGCGTTCGCGGTCGTTCTCGAGCGAACCGGAAAGCTTGACCTTAAAACAGCTCAGACCGTAATGGCGGATGATATCGTCTAAAGCCTGAGGCAATCCGTCGTTCAATCTCTCTTCTGCCGGGATGTCGGAGGTTCGGAGGGGATCGAGGAGCCCCACCGTGTGGCGCACCTCCACCGCCGCCAGGGCGCGCGCAGGGAGACTCTGCCCCAGGTCCCAACCCGCGAGCTCCGCATGCAGCGCCGCCGCCTCAAAGCCGAAAAGATTCTGCTTCAACGCCTGAAAGAAGCTAACTCCCGCCCCGCGGCAGGCGGCATCGATCAAGGCTCTTTCGAGCAAGGCCACGCCGAAGCCCCGCACCAGAGGCTCCATTCCGCGTGCCTCGGGCGCCTCGAAACACGCCTGGTAGGTCTGCCTCCATAAGTCGAACACCGGCAGCGTCGAGGAGCCCAGGGAGGTCACCGCCTCGACCGCCCGCCTCGCAGCTTCCAGCAGGTCTCCGACATTGTCCCGGGGACTTTTGGAAGGATTCTTGTCGAACCAACGGGGAACCAGAAGGTCCGAGGCAAACCCTGAGGAACGCGTGCCCTGCTCGTCTTCGACCTCAACCTGCGCCAGGAGGATGGGCGCCCAGGTCATGGTCGTCTTGCCAAATCGAAAAGGGAGCCGCGTTGTCGCCTGGCTCATCCACAGGCCAGCCTTCCAAACCCGCAGCCGCATTGCATCTCCTGGTTGACTCAAGGGTGGCCGGTGGGGCGGCGGATCAGGTTCGAATGCGGCTTGCCTTCCGCGAGACTGTCAAGGTTCGCCGACGACCACCTCGGCATCCGCAATCTCCTCCAATAATTCGGGATTCTCAGGACCTTCGCAAATGGGGACGAGTTGGCAGGGGGTGCGCAGGTGAGCCTCCAGCAGCTTTCGGTCCTTCGCCGCCACACGGCCCACCAGAATAACCATTCATGGAGTTTTCAGATCCGACCTTAGAGCCTTCGTTCGTTGGTCTGTCTCTCGGAAGCAGGTTCGTTCTTCTTCTCGCGTTCTCTTTCCAGCCTCAGGACCTTTTCGCTGATAAAGATCTTGGCTCCGAACCTCACCCCGAGCGCAATCGCATCGCTCGGACGCGCGTCGAAGACCTCCTTGATCCAATC
>JAPUME010000311.1 GCA_027294185.1 Acidobacteriota bacterium
AATAGAATTCCCATCATGAGCTTGGTGATGAAGAAATCGCAAACCAGCACAAGAACAGAGGCATAAACCACGGCCTGGGTCGTCGAGCGTCCCACCCCTTCGGTACCTCCCGTGGTGGTCAATCCTATATAACAACCTACCAGGGCAATGACGACGGCAAAAACGAAGGGCTTGCTGAGCCCCTGAATTACATCTTCATATTTCAGGGCCTGATAGGCCGAGGACCAGTACTGCGCGGGGTTCAGCCGGGCAATCGTCACGCTCACAAAAAACCCGCCCACCAGACCCATAAAGTCCGCCAGGATAGTCAGGAGGGGAAGGCAGATGATGGTAGCAAAAAGCCGCGGCGCCACCAGCTTGCGGTTAGGGTCGGTGCCCAGCGCCCGCATGGCGTCGATCTGCTCGCTGACCACCATCGACCCGAGCTCGGAGGCCATGCCCGAGGCGTTACGACCGGCCACCATCACAGCCGTCATCACGGGTCCCATTTCACGAACCAGCGACAAAGCCACCACCTGACCCAACAGGCTCACCTCCCCGAAAGTGCTCAGAGTCTTGTAGGTCTGCAGCGCCAGCACCGCCCCCGCAAAAAATCCGGTCAGCAGGACAATGGGAAGCGACCCGAAGCCGATGATATCCATCTGGAAAACCAAATCCATAGGATAGCGGGGCGGGCTGAAGAGGCTGCGAAACGAACCCGTCAGCAGGGACGTGGCGTCCTGTACGGCGAGGACTTTCCGTTTGGCAAAATTGTTAAGATGCGTCGCGAGCATTCTGAAAGATGACTCGGAAAGGGAAAACTCCTTCCCCTCCCGGCTCTCTCGAAGGGTAGTCGTCCACCCCTCCAGAGTCAAGATGGAGGAGAGAATTGCCCTCAGGCCTCTTCCCCTGATTTCCCCGCCGTTTGCATTTGCTCGAGTGTCGATATATTCTGACTTCGATCCCCACGCCTAGAATCGAAAGGGAAATATCGGCGCCGATGACAAGACCATTCTCGATCGCCACCGGGATTGTCGCACTTGCCATCCTGATAAGTATTACCGCTATCCGTTATTGGAGGGACGAGGGACGGGGACGACTCCCCTTCCGTGGCTGGGTCGGCCTTGGAGTCATCCTGGGCGCCGAAGTCCTGCTGTTTTCCGGTTTCCATCCTATCACCATCTTCTTTACGGCTACGGCCTGGACGGGCTACCTGTTCCTGGCCGACGGGATGGTCGAGGCTCTCACGGGGTCATCCCGGATGCGCCGCGATCCCAAAGGGTTCGTGGCGCTGGCCTTCTGGTCTGTTCCGCTCTGGCTGATTTTTGAGGCTTACAATCTCCGGCTTCAAAACTGGACCTATGTGGGCCTGCCTCCCGAACTAGGTCTCCGCTTGTTCGGCTACGTCTGGGCGTTTGCCACCATCTGGCCGGCGATCTTCCTCACCCGGGACCTCGTGCTGGCCCTCCGATGGCTGCCGGATCGGAGGCAGCCAGGGTTGAAGTTTTCCACGCGCACCCAGTGGTGGCTCGTGGCACTCGGTCTCCTTATGATCCTCGTCCCTGTTTTGGTGCCGGCCGGGATGGGACAATACCTGTTCGGCTCGGTTTGGCTGGGTTTTATCTTCCTGCTTGACCCCATCAATCGGCGAGTGGGACAGGGGTCGTTGCTCTCGAAGCTTGAGCAAGGAAAGACTTCCGAAATTTACGCGCTGCTGATCGCAGGCGGTTCCTGCGGGCTGCTCTGGGAGTTTTGGAATTTCTGGGCTACCGCGAAATGGCACTATACGTTTCCCCTGGCGCAGGATTTCAAGATCTTCGAGATGCCCCTTCCCGGCTATATCGGTTTCGGCCCCTTTGCGTTGGAATGCTTCGTGATGTATGAAGCCGTTCGAGCCGCCGGAAAATATCTTCAACGGCGAATCGAACCCCCAACATCTCAACCCTTAAAGGAATCATTGACGGGAGTGGAAGAGATCTCCTGATCGGCCCCCGTAAGGGGCGGCAACTCCCGGGAAAAAGACCATGGACACAGACAAAAGCACCGGAAAACTGCAAGGCAAAGTAGCCGTTGTGACCGGTTCCACCCAGGGCATCGGAGCGGGAATTGCGAGGAAGTTTGCCGCCGAGGGCGCCCACCTCGTCGTGCACGGGCGCAGCCGCGAGCGAGGAGAGGCCCTTGTGACCGAGCTCGGCAAGCTGGGAGCCCGGGCCACTCTCGTGCTCGGCGATTTGAGGAAAGAAGAGCAGTGTCGCGCCGTCATCCGTACCGGGGTCGAAACATTCGGGCGGTTGGACATTTTGGTGAACAATGCGGCTCTTGTCCATCGAGGGACCATCGATAACACCAGCGTGGAACTCTGGGACAAAATCTTCGACGTCAATCTACGCGCCGTCTTTATCTGCTGCCAGGAAGCCGTAGGCGCCATGAGAAAGAACGGCGGTGGCTCCATCGTGAACATCGGTTCTGTCAACGCCTACATCGGGCAGACGAAACTCCTCGCCTATTCAGCCTCCAAAGGCGGCCTGATGACGTTCACCAAGAACCTGGCCTCTCACCTTAACTTCCAGAAAATCCGCGTCAATCAGCTCAACGTAGGCTGGACCCTGACCGAGGGTGAAGTCCAGGTCCAGTCGGTGGAGGAAGGCAAAGGAGACGCGTGGCTTGAGGAAGCTTTGAAGACCCGGCCCTTCGGCCGCCTGCTTTCTCCCCAAGATATCGCTCAGGCCGCGCTCTATTTCGCGAGTTCCGACAGCGAACTGGTCACCGGCTCGGTGCTCGACCTGGAGCAATACCCGGTCGGCGCCCCGGCCCCGGAATGAAACGATTCCCTGCCTTTGACCTTTCCCTCTGCTCACCGCCGCTCTGAGAGATGAGGGGGCGAAGCGCTACACCCCCAACCCGAATCGTCGGAGAAATCGCATTTGTATTTTAATTGCTGATGAGTGGAAGGAAGCACATCATCACGAATCACGACTCAGAGCAGGGAACAGATGATGGGGGCAGTCTTAGGAAAAATACCACGGGTGGCCCACACATCCCGGCGTGCCGGGATGTGTGCGGGCGAGAAGATATTATTCCCACGACCCTTGCTGGCGCAAGGTTGGGGCACCCGGCTGGTGAGGCGTGAAGGAAGAAAGTGACCCGACGGCCTGCGTGTCGTCATTTGAGCCCGCCGCGGCGGGCGAAGAATTCCGCTCTTGAACGCGCACTGTCGAACCGAGATGCAAGGTGCACCGTGCAATGTGCAATGTGCAACATGCATCGTGCGGCCCCGCATGACGTGCTTT
>JAPUME010000312.1 GCA_027294185.1 Acidobacteriota bacterium
ACGGCATTCACCTGAATATTAAATCGGCCCCATTCGCGAGCCAAGGTCTTGGTGAGACCCACCACCCCCGCCTTTCCGGCCGCGTAGTTGGCCTGCCCGGCATTGCCGCGCGTGCCCGAGGTGGAACTGATGTTGACGATCTTTCGAGCCTGCGCACTGCCCCGCTCAGCCGCCTCTTTTTTTGCCGTCTCACGAAGATAAGCTGAAGCAGCACGAATGAGGCGGAAGGGGACGGTCAGATGAATCTCAAGCATTGCCTGCCACTGCGCGTCGCTCATCTTGTGGATGGTACCGTCCCAGGTATAGCCCGCGTTGTTGACAATGACATCGAGCGTCCCGAACTTTCCCAGCGTGTCCTCGACCAGGCGACCGGGAAACGCCGGGTCGGTCGCGTCACCCTGCAAGGTAATCGCTTCGCCGCCGGCCGCACGAACGGCCTCCGCCGCCTCTTCCAACGGCTTGGCATCGATATCTGCCAGGACCACACGAGCCCCGTGCGCGGCCATCAATTCTGCCGTTGCCCGTCCAATCCCCCGCCCCGACCCGGTGACGACGGCTACTTTCCCTTCCAACAGTCCGCTCACAATGAATTCCCTCCCACATCTGATTCTCTCCGATATTTCTTTCTCAGTTCTTTCTTGAGTATCTTCCCCGTTCCTCCCTTGGGCAGGCTTCGCAGGAAGTCGACTGACTTGGGAACTTTGTACCGTGCCAGGCGCGAACGGGCGAACTCGATCAATTCAGCCTGAGTGGTATTCGAATCCGGCTTCCGCACCACCAGCGCTTTCGGTACCTCACCCCACTTCTGATCGGGAACCGGAATGACGGCAACCTCGTAGACGTCTGGATGCGCAGCCAGGACCTTCTCGATTTCCTGAGAGGAGATGTTTTCACCTCCGCTGATGATGATCTCCTTCTTGCGGTCGAGAATCTGGACGTAGTTGTGTTCGTCGATCACCCCCATGTCGCCGGTGTGGAACCAGCCGCCCCGGAACGCCCGGGCTGTCTCTTCCGGCTGTTGCCAGTATCCTTCCATTACGACGTCGCTGCGGGTCACCACTTCCCCCATCGACTTTCCGTCATGCGGCAGCGGGTTGTCTTCCTCATCGAAAATACTCAATTCCACGCCGGGGATGGCGCATCCTGCCATCGCCTGCCGCGTGGTGCGTTCAGTTCCCTCGCAAGAGATTCCTTCTTTAACTTCACCCGTTGAAAGTAGGGGCGAGGTTTCCGTCAGCCCATAGCCGGAATGACAAAGACAGCCCAGCGCCTCCTCCACCGTCTGGACCAGGGTGGGCGAGGCGGCCTCGCCCCCGAGCGTGATTCTCTCGAGACTGCTCACATCGTATCGTGAACGTTCCGGTGAATTGACAAGAGCCGTCGCCATCGTGGGCACCATATTGAGGCTCTGCACCTGCTCGGCTTCAATCAGCCGAAAGACCTCGACGGGATCGAAGCGGTGAATCATCACATGCTTTCCCCCACGGATGGTGAGGGCGTGCGCCTGCCCCCACCCGTTGGCGTGAAACAGGGGAATAGTATGCAGGTAAACACGGAACGGTTTGCCGGCTCCGGCCAGAGCGACATAGAGGGCGTGCAGGTAGAGAGTTCGATGAGTCAGCATGACCCCCTTGGGATCAGCGCTGGTGCCGCTGGTGTAGAAAAGCTCGGCCAGCGAGTTTTCGTCAAACTCCATGACGTCTCGCCAATTCGGCGTAGCACCGGCAAGCAATTCTTCATAGGGCTTTCCTGTAAGCCAGGAGGGTGTGGCGTCTGCGGGACCTCCCAGCAACAGGTAAGACTCGACCGATTGAACCTGCTCGCGAAACGATTCCGCCAGGGGGAGAAAATCCGCTTCGATGAAGAGAAGCTTTGCGCCGGAATTGTTCAGCATGTGGGCGATTTCCCCGGGTGATAGACGGATATTCAAGGGAAGAAGAACCGCGCCCGCTTCGAGCACCCCGTAGTAGGCTTCGAGCAAACGATGGCAGTTCGTGCTCAAGAAGGCCACACGATCTCCGGGCTGGATGCCCAGTTTCCCCAGAGCCGCCCCCAGCCGACCCACGCGTTCGCCGAATTGCCGGTAGGTAAATCGCTCTTTCCCGCATACCAGGGCCGTGCAGTCCGGATACTGCTCCACCGCCCGGCGCAGAAAACGCACCGGCGTAAGCGGAATGTTCATTGCAACCCTTCCTGATGGCTCCCCGTTACCATGCCGATTGGCCGCCATCCACGACCAGTACATGCCCGCTCACGTAGGCCGAGGCGTCCGAGGCAAGGTAGACGACGGCTCCTTTCATGTCATCCTCGCCGCCCAGCCGCCCCTGTGGAATCGCCCGCAGTATGGATTCACGCCGGTGGTCGAGCACTCCCTGCGACATGTGAGTGGGGAACCAACCCGGCGCGATGGCGTTTACCTGAATGTTATGCGGCGCCCATTTGCAGGCCAGGTCCCGGGTCATGGCAATCACGGCTCCCTTACTTGCGTGGTAGCCGGTAGCCTCAATGATCTTCGCCGGTGCTCCCCCCAGGCCGGCAACCGAAGCGATGTTGATGATCTTCCCTCGTCGCTGGCGAATCATGACGTTCCCAGCCGCCTGCGCGCACAGAAAACTTCCTGTCACATTGGTTCGGATGACCTTCTCCCAATCTTCGAGCCGCATCGTTTCCGGCGGAGCGCCCCAGGAAATGCCTGCGTTATTAACGAGAATATCAACGGT
>JAPUME010000313.1 GCA_027294185.1 Acidobacteriota bacterium
TATATTTATGTTATAGTATCCATTTAGTAACCCTTATGACTCTTCACCAGTTGGAACTCTTCCAGGCCGTCGCCCGGCACCGGAGCCTGACCCGGGCCGCCGAAACCTTGCATCTCAGCCAGCCTGCCCTCTCCGTGCAACTGAAGCAGCTCGAACAAAGTCTGGGCATAAAACTCATCTACTTTCTGGGAAAAACATTCTTCCTGACCGACGCCGGCCAAGTGTTGGCGGCCCAGGCGCCTCGGGTTTTCGGGTCCTTGCGGGACCTGCGGGAGTCGCTCGAAAATCTGAAAGGGCTTCAAGCAGGCGAGCTCGGGGTCGGCTTCAGCCTTACTCCCGCCATCTACTTCCTGACCCCGCTCGCGATCTATTTCAGGGAAAACTATCCCGGCGTCACTTTTCGGCCCGTAGTCGAAAACAGTGAGGAGATTGAACGGCAGGTGCTAAACCACGAAATCGATATCGGCGTGGTGGGACGAGATGTCCGCGTCGAGGCTCTGGAAGCTCGTCCCCTCTCGAAAGAACGGCTGGTTGTCGTCGCCGCACCCCGCCATCCTTTGGCAGGAAAACACGTCGGGCCGCGAAGACTCTCAGGGCAGAGATTCATTTTCCGCGAGGCCGGCTCGGCAACACGCCGCATTGCAGAGGAGCGATTACAAAAGCTGGGGATCGATTACCAAACGGGCCTCGAGTTGAATTCATTCGAGGTAATTAAGAACGCCGTCGCTGCCCATCTGGGAATTACGATCATTTCCCCTGCCCTGTGCCGGCTGGAGTTTGCCGCGAAGACGTTGGTTCCCATCCAGGTGAGGGGCCTGCGAGTGGAGCGGAACTTCAACCTCATCTACCGGAAAGACCGCCTGCTGTCCCATGCAGCACGCGCTCTGGTATCTTTGGTCGGAAAAAACTTCACTCGGCGCCACTTTCCCGGGACGGAACTGTTCCCGCACAAAACATCCTCAAAGAAGATTCGCATGCCCGGGAAAATCTCTCATCCCCTTCGAGCTCATCGATAAACTTGCTTGCCCAGCTATTTCCCGATGCAAAAGCGGCCGAAGATCAGGCCCAGGATATCTTCTGTCGCGGTCTGGCCGGTAATGCCGTCCAGGGCGTGCAGGGCATTGTAGAGATCGATGAGGACCATCTCGTGGGGAATCTTGCGGCCGGCAGCGGCGCGGGCCTTGCGGAGAGCGTCGAGCGAATCGCGGATGAGTTGCTGGTGGCGAAGGTTGGTAATGAATTGATCTGCGCCTTCAAGCTCAAGCAGGGGAACGGCGGTGGAAAGGATCTGTTTCTTCAGATCCTCGATTCCTCTTCCCTTCAAAGCGGAGGTTCGAACAACGGAGAAGGCCTTGCGGGATTCGGGACCGGCACCGTTCGCACTCCAAAGCTCTCTCACTTCGGATTCGCCGAACTTCTCGGGCAAGTCGGCCTTGTTGACGGCCACAAGCATCCGCCCGAGCGGCGCCACCTTCTGAAACAATTCCCCATCCTCGGAGGTGAGCGCCTCCGAGCCATCCAGCACCACCAGAGTCAGGTCGGAGTCTGCAATGGCCCCGAGCGACTTCTGTACGCCGATCGACTCCACCTCTTCGCGCGCGGTGCGGATACCGGCCGTATCAACAAAGCGGAGGGGCACTCCTTCGATCTCGGCGCTTTCAGCCACCAGGTCCCGCGTGGTCCCCGGCGATGCGGTGACAATGGCTCGATCCTGATTCAACAGGCGGTTAAAGAGGCTCGACTTGCCGACGTTCGGACGGCCCACAATCGCAAGACTCAGCCCTTCATGGATCAGCCTTCCGACGGTGAAGCCTTCGCACAGCCCCTCCAGGTCTTTCACGGAAGCGTCAATGTGGTTGCCGATCTCCTCCCAACCGAGCACCGATACGTCATCTTCCGCGAAGTCGATGCCCGCCTCGAGCAGGGCGATCAGGTCAACCAGTTTCTGCTTGTAAGGCTGGATGCGGAGGGCGACCGAGCCTTCCATCTGCTGCGCGGCGACGCGAGCCTGGAACAGTGTCCGCGATTCGATCAGGTCACGCACCGCCTCGGCCTGTGTCAGGTCGATGCGCCCGTTCAGGAAGGCCCGCATCGTAAATTCGCCCGGCTCGGCTGCCCTTGCGCCCTTACCCAGACAACATTCGAGCAGACGGGCCACTACGACCGGCGAGCCATGGCAGGCCAGCTCGACCACGTCTTCCGCCGTGTAGGAATGGTGCTTGCGGAAATAGGTGCAGACGACCTGGTCCAGGACCACACCCTTATCAGGGTCGATGAATTCCGCCAGGACCGCGCGTTGCGGCTCCAACTTCAGAGGGTGATCACCCGAGTGGATGAGTCCCCGAGCAATCTCAACCGCTCTCTCACCCGAGAGCCGTACGATGCCGATGCCGCCACGTCCGGGCGGGGTGGAGATGGCCGCAATGGTGTCCTCAGAAATCATAGGATGATGGGCGGTTTTCGCTCGAATCAGTCTACCATCAAGGAAAGGTAATTCGTACGGATGCAACGAGAGTGGGGAGAGAAATCAGTTGGAAGCCGGGCCGGGATCGATGACGACGCGGCGTTCGGGGCCCTGGCCTTCGCTCGTGGAGTGGACGGAGGTCTCGTCTTTCAGGGCGAGATGGAGGATGCGTCTTTCGCGGGCCCGCATGGGGCCGAACTCGAAGGGGAACCCCGTTTGGCGGACGCGCTCGGCGGCTGCCTCCGCTGTCATCTTCAATTCCCGAACTCGAAGCAGTCGCCAGTCCTTGCAATCGAAGCCGATCTTCTCGGAAATCGCCGGAGGAATCCGAGCCACCTTCTGGACCAGATGCTCCAGGGCGGTGAGCAGCTCCGCCTGGTTTTCGAGCAACAGGTCCTCATCCCCACCTTCAAACTGAATCACCACGGCCGGCTTCTCCAGGTCGCCCTCCTCCCGATTGCCGGGCTCTGCACGGACGTTCAGGGCCAACCGCGTCAGGGGAAGCATCTTGCGGAGAAACTCCTCCGCCCGAGCCACGTAGGCGTTCACATCCAGGGTTTCATTCGTTGAAGCTGGGTTCGAGTCAGAGGTCATGGAGTTCAGCGGTTCGAATCTGCCCGCTTTCCCTTTCGTGGAAGCGCTTTACCCGCAGGCACCGGGGCAGGTGTCTTTGAAAGGCGGTTTATCAATACCTGCTGGCCGATGCCGACCAGGTTCCCGACCAGCCAGTAGAGCACGAGGCCGGCGGGGAACGTGAAAAAGAAGATGCCGAAAAAGATGGGCATCAGCTTCATCATGCGTTGCTGGGCCGGGTCGGTGGCGGGCGTCGGGGTCATCTTCTGCAGCAGGAACATGGTGACGATCATGGTCACGGGCAAAATAAAAAAGGGGTCACGGGCGGAAAGATCGTGAATCCAGCCCACAAAAGGCGCCTGTCGCAGCTCGATGGCGAGGTCGAGCACACGGTAGAATCCGAAAAGAAATGGAATCTGCACGACCATAGGCAGGCATCCGCCGAAAGGGTTCACTCCATGCTGCTTGTAGAGCGCCATGACCTCCTGGTTCATACGCTGCTTGCGGGGGTCGTTGAATTTGTAACCCTTGTAGCGGTCCTGAATCGCCTTGATCTGAGGCGCGACGCGCTGCATGGCCTGCGACGAGCGGATGCTCTTGAGCTTCAAGGGAAACAGGGCCAGGTTGATAAGAATCGTCACCAGCACAATGGCCCAGCCATAATTACTCACGATATGATCGTGCGTGTAGCGGAGCATAGAAAACAGCGGGCGGGCGATGAAGCCGAACCAGCCGTAGTCGACAATCGCCTCAAGCGAGGGCGACACGGCGCCGAGGACCGCCAGATCCTTCGGCCCGACAAAAAGGCGCAGCGGTTCGGATTGAAATTCCGTCCTGGCGAGAGCCATCTCCACGATTTCGGGCTTGTCTTCGTCCGTCCAATCGGGAGGCTCCCAGGTGCGTTTACTGATTCGGAAAGACGAATCCGTTGACCCGGGCAGAAATATCCCGGCGAAATAGCGGTCGGAAAGCCCGGCCAGTTCGAGCGGTCCGGGAATGCGCTGTTCTCCCTCGACATCTCCCTGGTCGGTGAATTCCGGTTCCGCGCTGAGACCGTAAACCACCTTGGCAAAGCGCGCAAAGTCTCGCTCGCGGACGAAACGGTCGCCAAATCCTCCGTACCAGTGAATCCCATGCGGTAAGTTGCGCCGCCCGTCAGTGACCTGGGTGTCCACTTGGACCACGTAGGAAGAGTCGAAGGAAAAGGTCTTCTTGACCCGGATCTGCCCGTCGCTGAACTCAAAGGTCACCTCGGTGGGCGCTTCCCGCCGATTGGGACCGGGACTGGTGAGGTAGAGGGCCTCGTTAACCTTCTGCGTCAGGTCCGCGCTTTCGAGAGACAGGCTGAATGGGTATCCCACCCCTTCGCAGGCAGCCGCATTCACCACGTCCAGGGGCTCCCGCAGGGACTCCTCCTGGTGGGAATCCTTGTACTCTTTCAGGACCCAGCTCTTTACCACCGCTCCCTGGGTGGAAAACACAATCCGGTAAAGGCCATTTTCGACGATAATTTCCCGAGCCTGGGAACCCCGGAGCACGGGGAGCGTCGCGTACGACGGAGCTCCGGCGGGATCGGCGGCGGGGGCGGGAGCTTCTGCCTCCCCCTCCGCAGCGACCGGGGCTTCGTCGGTTTGTGTTTCAGGGGGGGGTTCAGGAGGAGGGTAAAGAGACCGCCAGCCCATCATTAATAGGAACGAGAGAGCGAAAGCCAGCAGAATACGCTTCTCCTGCGTCATCTATTCGCTTCCTCCCACCTGCGGCATAGGATGGCGTAAAACCTGTCGAACATCGGGCACGGGGTCGTAGCCGAACCCTCCCAGAGGGCGGCACTGCAGAAGACGCCTGAGGGTGAGCTTCAACCCGCCGAGGAGTCCCCACCGCTCCACGGCTTCCGAGGCATAACAGGAACAGGTGGGA
>JAPUME010000314.1 GCA_027294185.1 Acidobacteriota bacterium
ATAGTGGAAGCTGACCTGCGGTCTTGCAACGCCTTTGGCAGGGGAGGCCATGGTGTAGGCAAAAGGGGTGATGAAAGCGCCCGTCTGCCCCTCCCAGTTCAATCCCTGCGCAGACGCGTGGCGGGGCGAAGCCACGAAAAACATGATTCCCGCTGCCAGAATCATTGCCGTGCGAGCGGCAGTCGAGATACGCCCCGAATAAGTAGAATTTGTTTTCATAGCAAATCTCTCCTTGACCTTTTGATAGACGTCGAATCCCTGCCGAGGCGACAGGCATTCCGCCGCGACGCTTAACCTATCGGCGGAGAGGGAGAAATTGTTAACTGTTGTTTTCCTGGATTTGGACATTTGACTACGAATATTAGTGGCTCCTAATGAACATGGAATCGGCCCCGGTAATGGCTTCCGGGGTGAAAGTGTGCTACTTAGTTTTGGCAGAGCCTGGTTAAATGTTTTTGGCGAAAGGGAAAATGTTTTCCACGAAGACAGGACGACAAAAAAGTTCAACCGTGCAAGATCCCCCGGTTTTTCTCCTGCGCAGGTCCGCGGGAATTGTGCTGGCGGTTTTACTGGCGGTTTTCCCCGTTGCCCGTGTGCTTGTCTCGGCCACGGGTGAGCCGGTCCGCGCCAGGCATGCCATGGTGGTCACTGATGAAGACCACGCCACTCGGGTCGGGTTGCGAATCTTGAAAGACGGCGGCAACGCCGTCGATGCCGCCATTGCCGTAGGCTTTGCCCTGGCCGTCACCTATCCGAGGGCGGGGAACCTGGGTGGCGGCGGATTTATGCTGGTCCGCCTCCGTGACGGAGGCTCGACGTTCTTCGATTTCCGTGAGCGCGCACCCTCCGCTTCCACACGGGATATGTACTTTGAAAAGGCGAGGGATTCCCTCCAAGGCAGCATCGTAGGCTACCGCGCCGCCGGAGTGCCCGGCACGGTTCGCGGCTTTGACCTTGCCTGGCGAAAGTTCGGAAGCAAGCCCTGGGCGGAGTTGGTCCGGCCTGCGAAGGAGTTGGCGGAAGAAGGGTTTCCGGTAAGCCACTCTTTGGCTCGTTCCCTGCGAGGGGCCCGGGCCAAGCTGGAAAAGTTTCCCGAGTCCCGGCGCATCTTCCTCCGCGATGGGCGCTTATTCGAACCCGGCGACCGTCTGCTGCAGCCCGAGTTGGGGGCGACGCTCGGACGCATTGCCGAGGCGGGCGCCGACGGGTTTTACGAGGGCCCGACGGCGGAGCTCCTCAGTGCCGACATGTCACGAAACGACGGCCTGATCACGAAGCAGGATTTGGGGTCCTATGTCGCCGTCGAACGGCAGCCCCTGCGGGGAAGCTACCGCGGGTATGAAATTCTGAGCGCCCCGCCGCCGAGCTCAGGCGGAGCAGGCGTCATTCAGATGCTCAATATGCTGGAGGGCACCGGCTACGAAAACGCCGGAGTGGGATCGGCTGCGGCGATTCATCGTGTGGGGGAGATGATGCGACTCTACTTCGCCGACCGGGCTGCCTATTTCGGCGATCCGGATTACGCGGAGATTCCTCTCGCCCGCCTGCTCAGCAAGGAGTATGCCGCCGAACGTCGCGCCAGGATTGACCCTGAGAGCATCACTCCCAGTTCTACGATCGGCGCCGGGAAGGTCATCGCCTATGAGAGCAGCGATACCACGCACTATTCCATAGTGGACGCCGAGGGAAACGCCGTCGCCGTCACCTACACCCTGAACAGTGCCTACGGGTCGGGCGTCACGGCGGCAGGGACCGGGGTTCTGCTCAACAATGAGATGGATGACTTCACCATCCGGCCCGGGCAGCCGAACCAGTTCGGGCTTCTGCAGAGCGAGAACAATACTATTGAACCCGGCAAACGGCCGCTCTCCGCCATGACGCCCACGATTGTCGTTTACAACGACAAACCATTTCTGGTCCTCGGCGCCGCCGGAGGGCCGCGCATTATCTCTACCGTTCTTCAAGTGATTTTGAACGTCATCGATTTCAAGATGGATGTCCGCCAGGCCATCGAATGGCCCCGCTTCCATCATCAATGGATGCCGGACCAGTTGGAGGTGGAGCGGCTCGGTTTTTCTCCCGATACCCTGGAGTTGTTGCGGAAGCGCGGCCATGTCCTGAACGTTCGCGGGGGCATCGCCAACGGTCATGCTATCCATATTGATGCGGATGCCGGATGGCTGTTTGGTGCGCCCGATTCCCGCTCCCACGGCTCGGCGCGAGGGTATTGAGGCCGAACCGACTGCGCTCGTTTGGCCCCATCCTTCGGGGTAAAGATGCTATATTGAGGACACAAAATCTTGACAGGAACTTGAATTCGAATGGCCTGGTTTAGCAAAAAAAAAGCGCCGCTTGAGGCTCCCAAGGACAAGCATGTCCAGACCGAAGGACTCTGGGTCAAGTGCGAAAAGTGCAAGCAGATTTTGTGGAAGAAAGACCTGGACGAGAACCTGTATTGCTGCCCGAAGTGTGACTTTCACTTTCGCATGACGGCGAAGGCGCGGCTCAAGATGCTGTTCGACTCGGGACACTACGTCGAGCGCGACGAAAAGCTTTCAAGCACCGACCCGCTCCATTTTGTTGACCGGAAGAGTTACCGTGATCGGTTGGCGCTTGCCGAGCAGGCGACGGGCCTTAAAGACGCGCTGGTCAGCGCCGACGGTCTGCTCAATGGCCACCCGGTGGTGATCTGTGCCATGGAGTTCAACTTTGTCGGCGGCAGCATGGGGGCCGTGGTGGGGGAAAAGATTACTCGTGCCATCGAGCGCGCCATTGAGCATCAACTGCCCCTGGTAGTCGTTTCCTGCTCGGGCGGAGCGCGCATGATGGAGGGGGCCGTCAGCCTGATGCAGATGACAAAGATTTCCGCCGCCCTGGGGCAGTTGGACAAGATACGCAAACCCTACATCTCGGTTCTTACCGACCCCACGACCGGTGGCGTCACGGCCAGCTTCGCCATGCTCGGGGACCTTAACCTTGCCGAACCGCGCGCCTTGATCGGGTTTGCCGGGCCGCGTGTAATCGAACAGACCATTCGCCAAAAGCTGCCGGAAGGCTTCCAGCGCGCAGAATTCCTCCTGGAACATGGAATGATTGATGCCATTGTTTCCCGCAAAAACCTCAAGGCCTACCTGGCCAATTCGCTCCATTTCCTCGGCGCCTGGGACTGATCCTCTTTCCGTTCCCGGAACCCGCATCGCCCGCATGTCCTACGAGGAGTGCCTGGCCTACCTCGACCCCCTCGGGAACGACATGCTGGGAAGGAAGTTCGGGCTTGAGAAAATCACCGTCCTGCTCGAGGCGCTGGGCAATCCGCAGCGCAGCTTTCCGAGCGTGAGTGTCGCCGGAACGAACGGCAAGGGGTCCACCTCCGCCCTGCTGGCCGGAATCCTCTCTCTTTCGGGGAATCGCACGGGTCTTTTTACCTCGCCGCACCTGGTTCGGGTAAACGAGCGAATCAAAATCGACGGGGCTGATATTCGGGATGATGAATTTGCGGAAGTCTTCTCCGAGGTCCGGCAGGTGGCCGAAAAGGTTCAAAGACAGGGCGGGTGGGAAGAGTCTCCGAGCTATTTTGAGTTCGTGACTGCCACCGCTTTCCTCCATTTTGCCCGCACGCGGGTGGGGGTAGCCGTTTTGGAGGTGGGATTGGGGGGCCGCTTGGATGCAACTTCGACCGCCGAGCCGGTGCTGGCCCTCATTACCAACGTGGACTTCGACCACGAGCGGATTCTCGGCTCGACCCTGGCTGAAATCGCCCGGGAGAAGGCCGGAGTGATTCGCCCTCATCTGCCGGTCCTGGTGGGAGTGGAGGAACCGGAGGCGCTGAGGGAGATTCAAAAGCGGGCGAAGGAATTGGGGGCGGAGTGTTTGGAGGTCCGAAACTTCGCCAGGGTTACCAACCTCCGCAGCTTCCAGGGTTTCCCTTGCTTTGATCTCAGCATTAAGTTCTCGGGGGGCGAGGAGCGTTTCCCGAACGTGTCGGTAGGATTGAGGGGAAAATTCCAGGTGCGGAACGCTGTCGCCGCGGCCGCCGGGGCCTGGAAGCTGAAACAGGCGGGGATGCCCGTTTCGCGCCGTGCTCTGATCGAGGCCCTTCGAGAGGTCCGCTGGCCGGGGCGGTTGGAGACGATGGATTTCACACCCCTGCTTCTGGTGGATGGCGCTCACAATCCGGGCGCCGTGCGACAGTTGGCAGAGTTCCTTTGTGATCATGTACGGCCGCGAAAGGTGCGTTTGATTTACGCCTCCATGCGCGATAAGAATATCTCCGGGATCAGTGAAATCCTTTTTCCCCTGGCGGAGAAGATTTACCTGACCCAGGTTTCCATGCCGCGAGCGGCCTCTCCCCAGGAGTTGCTTGCATCGGCGAAGATTCGCCCCGCCTGTTTCACCCTGGAAGCGAATCCGTTGAAGGCGCTGGAGCTGGCGCGGCGGGAGTCGGGACCGGGAGATGTCATCCTTGCCGCGGGCTCTCTATTCCTGGTAGGTGAGATTCACAAGGCATTACGCGCGGGAGCGGAAAGCCGGCCGAAATCGGAAATGCACAGACTGTCCAGGATGAACGGGTGATCGAGCATGAACGAAAGGGCCGAGGTCGAACCTAAACGGCAGGATGCCTTCGCGTGGCTCAAGAATGGATTGAGTTATGCGCGTTCGCTGGTCTTCACCAACCCGTTGATTTACCTCTATACGGGCGTGATGGGGACGTTTTCGCTGGTCGGTTCCATCGTGGATTCCGGGGGGCGCTGGCAGCACGGCTGCGCCCGTGTCTGGTCCTGGCTGATTCTGAAGACCAGCCGCATCGCCGTGCAGGTGGAGGGATTGGAGAACGTGCGGGCGGACCGGCCAACGATCTATTGTGTCAATCACCCCAGCGCCATGGATATTCCCATTCTCTTCGTCCACCTGAGGGTGCCGTTCCGATTCCTGTCCAAGAGGGTACTGTTCCACGTCCCTTTCCTCGGGTGGCACCTGCGGCGCTCCGGGCATATACCGGTGGAGCGCAGCCGGCCCCACGAGGCGATGAGGAGTTTTGAGCTTGCGGTTCGGAAGATTCGCGAGGGAAGATCCGTGGTGCTTTTCCCCGAAGGCGCTCGCAGCCGGGACGGGCGGCTGGGAGGATTCAAGAGAGGCACCTTCCTGCTGGCCGTGGAGGCGCAGGTGCCGCTGGTTCCGATTACGCTGAATGGAACCCGCGACGTCCTGCTGCCCGGTTCTTATCATGTGCGCCCGGGTAAACCGGAGATGATCATCCACCCGCCGATTGAGACCGATGGGCTTACCCCCGGAGACGTCGCGGCGTTTAGCGAACGGGTTCGCCAACAGATTGCCTCCCGGTTTCGTTCCCCCGGAGATGCAGAGGGGGGAGGGTAGCGCGGAAAGAAAATTCGTGCCGCCGCGGGGTTCCCGCACGGCATCATATCCTCTAGAGAGTTTGCGAAAGGAAGGTGAAGGTTGGACCGAGAGAACGAATTGGAACGGGGCGGGAAGGGAACGAATTATCCAATAACCCGGCGCCTCCTGGGGGCTTTGGCTCTTGCGGGGTGTCTTGGCTTTGTGATTTCCGTACCGAAAATCCTCACGGCCGCCGCCGCACAGGAATCCTCGCTTCCTGACAAGATTTCACCCGCCGCGCGGCAGGTGATCGACCAGATGATTGAGAAGCTGGGCGGAGAGAATTTCCGCCGGATTCGAACCCTAACCACCAGCGGCCGTTTTTATAACATCGCCGGCGGAGGGACGGCCGGGATGCTGCCCTTCGAGAGCAAGGACGCCCCTCCCGACAAGCGC
>JAPUME010000315.1 GCA_027294185.1 Acidobacteriota bacterium
TCGGGGTGGAAGGCGAGTCCCAGCAGACCTCGCTCGTCAAAACTGCCCGGCCCGAATGCCCCCAGTGGTACCAATAGGTCGAGGCCGGTAACTCCGACATTGAGGAATGTAAAGGTGTCAGGCACACTCTCGTGCTTGCCGGGTTTCAGCTTGACGGCGCTGATCGTTCCGACCTGGTCGACGACGAAGAGCTGCTCGTTGTTACCGGGGGCGTTGATCCCCCACAGCGGGGTGGTGAACCCGTCAGCTATCAGTTCGAGCGAGAATTCGGCATCGCTGACCGGAATCTTCTCCGGTATGGGATCGGCGTGGTTAGCTGAGGCCAGCGATGCCATCGCTAGCACAATCACGGAGACTATTATGACCAGTCCTCGTCGCATCTCTGTCCTCCATCTGCGTCGAGCCCCCCGCATCCCGATCTGAGATGCCGCCAGATTGAGTACCAAACTACTTCAGTAGCTTAATGGCGCAGCACGTCGACGGCAATCCAAGTTGTCACGTCGAACCGGGGAATCTCCCTGTGGCGGTCCATAGTCGGCGGACGGTCAGTACCGCTCAGCTCTGTGTGATGGTAAAGAAGCTCACTAGATTTGCCGCGACGCCGGTAATGGACAATATTGCGGCCAGAGTAACCGCCACCATGGTTGAAGTAATGCGGGGGATGCGCGGCAGCATCGTCCCGAAGCTATTGGCGGCGATGAAGGTGGAAAAGCATCCCGGTGCAACGGAGGCGATGGCGAAGAGGAAAAAGATCCCCGTAGCGAGCCTTCCGCCGAGGGAGCTGACGGCGGTTCCGAATTGAAAATCAGACAGGGAAGAGTCGAGCCCGTGAGCCCCGGCCACTCCCGCAAGCGCCAGTCCGCCCACAAGTACAATCGGCAGGGCAATACCGGCAAGGCCTCCCAGCGTTACGTCACTCTTACTGCGGCTACTCATGCCGAAGTCGGTTCCGGCTGCCCCGGCGGTGGCGAAGAAGCCGACGACGATCTGAATGGTCATGATGACGCCGAATGTCGCATCGGGATTCGAAGGCGTATAGCTTGAAATACCCGAGGAAGTTTTGGCAAAGACGACCAGAAGGATCAGCGCCGGCACGAAATTCAAAATCGTCGCCACGCGAGCGACATAGTGGATGCCTTTGACGGCGATGTAACCCAGGGTGTAGGCCCAGAGAACAGTTACGGCGGCGAAAGGAAGGGTCATGGGGCTTGAGTCAACATGGAACCCCTTGAGTATGAATTGCGTGGCGAAAAAGGTGCCTACGGCGAACCAGCCGATCTGCAAGACTCCCATCAGCAGGCCCGGCATCAGGATTCCGCCCTTGGTTCCGAAGGTGGATGTGCCGACGATGTAGAGAGGGTGGCCGGTCTTCATGCCGAGCATGGCGGGGACGTAATAGAACAATCCATAGCTAATGAGGCCTGCAATCACCAAGCCCAGAAGGATGCCGCCGAGGCCAACTCGCGTAAGCGTATCGGCGCCCAGTCCCTGATAGAAACCGATCCAGAGAAAGATTCCCGCATAGGTGGGGGCGATATTCGTGTACCAAGCGGCGCGGTTCGTCGACGGATTCGGTTTGGCAGAGCGGACGTAGCTGGGTAGGGCTTCAGGGGGCATTCAGATTTCCTCCGAATTGCGATGTGCTGGAAAACGGGCGAGATGCCCGCTTGATAATAGAGATGCCAGAGCTCGAACGCAAGGATTTCGAGCCCGGAATCCATTCCATGGTTGGAATTTCGGGAGGGGTGAAGAAAACCCGTGGATTGGGGCGGCGACTACGAACCTGTACTGCTGTAGTTGCGCACACCTCGATTCCACACCATCAGGGCCAGGAGCAGGAAAAACGCGGCGACCAGCGGCACGGCCCGAAAATGGGCTGCGAATTCATCCCGGCCCAGGAAGCGCGTGGTGGGATAAAAGGAGGCAAACGCGAAGGGGACAATCCAACTCAGCATGAACTGAATGAAGTTGTTGTAGATGGTCAAGGGGTAACGGCCGAAGGTCAGCATGTTGAAAACGGGAGGGACGATGCCGACCCGATCCTCAAACCAGAAGGAAACAGTGGTCAAGAGCAGAAACACCGAGATGTAAATGACGGCCGCCGAGGGCACCATCACCAGAAACCATGCCATGTCCGCAAGGCTCCATTCGAGCCCCAGCTTCCCGGAGCAAAGCCATAAGACCGCTGTTCCCGTGACCACCTCCTGCAGGGATTCAATGCGGAACTTCTCAAAAAGAATCTGAAACAGAGAATGGACCGGGCGCAGCAGCACGCGGTCGAAGCGTCCCTGGATGATATAGAGGTTGCTGAAGTCGTGGAGATTCCAGCTCAGGACATTGAAAAAGCCCAGCGGGATCAGAGAAAATCCGTAGAGAAACATCACCTCGTAAAACGACCAACCCTGCAGGCTGGGGATCTTCGTAAACAGCACCAGCATGAACCCGAAGCCCAGAATCGTTGCCGTCATCGACGTCGCAAAGGCGATAAAGAAGTCGGCCTTGTAGGCGAGACGGACCATCGAGTATTGGGCGAAGTATCGAATCAGCAGTCGTAGATGGCGCTTCATTTCTGACCTGCCAAGGATTTATTCCCTCTTTTCGGATCGACACTGAAGATTCAGTAGGTGATTTCGGCCCTTAATCCCCGGCTGTCCTTTTCGGGTGGGGAAACGGAGCGAGCTGAACCCGTGGAGATTCGCTCGGCGGTCCATGCTGCCGCAGCCGCATCGAGAAGGTCGTCAGGGGCTGCCTTCTTTCGATCAAGTTGAGCCAATAGTCCGTCAATGTCGGGGTAGAGTGACCTTAGCAGGTGGAGCCGTTCCGCCCTTCCCGCGCTCGACGACTTTTTGTGCTTCATGGGCTGCTGCCTGTTTAATGCCCAAAAGCAAATCTCCGGGTGTACTTCAAATATCCGATCCTGATGCTCGGAGGAAATCACACTGTCCACCTCACAGACTTTCTCAAGGATATGCCAGGTTTGTATTGATATTTTCTTCCCAATGGCCTGCAGGCTCAATCTACACGCTTCCGGGTAGTTTTGAGCGGCCAACACAGCACGCGCGGGAGCCGGGAAGACGCTACTTGCCCTCGGCCTCCCCAGTAGCCGGCGCGCGGCTTGGTCGCAAGCCCTAGCTCCTTTCTCAAGTAGGCCGATAGGAATGTCGATAGCAATCAGATTTACTGAGGAGGACTGGCTGAGCAGGGAGGCAAAATCCTTGAAATACCGTATTGAGGTTCTTCTGGTTCCAATCTCTACTTCAATCCCCACCCAGCCAAATGGGCAACCATCCA
>JAPUME010000316.1 GCA_027294185.1 Acidobacteriota bacterium
GGTTGGCATGAGGGTCGATGGACCTCAATTCGTCTACTCGCTGCCCAAACGGAATCGGCCCCCGGGCTTTTAAGCCACGATAAGTACTGTTGTATCAACTATATAAATAAATAGGCTGGTCGATCTGAAGATAAGTCGAGATATCAATTGCCTCATTGTTTGGATGTCGCCCGGGTTCGGGATGTCCGACAGTGGGCAAACGCCTGACTTGCAGGGCGGTGCCTGGTTGGCGCTCAGACGGCACTTAATCCTGTAAATTCCTCCTAACCTAAAGAAAAACTTAGAAAAAACTTCTTGACAAGGGAATACCCGAAGTGTATGTTTGTGGCCGAAAGTGGGCGAGAGTAGTTTAAAGTGTTAATCAGAGGCCAAAGGACGGTTGGAAACTCACCGAAATGTTGCGCGGCAGTTACACGGCGACGGTGGACAGCAAGGGACGTCTCAAATTTCCTGCTGCCTTCAAGTCGGTTCTCGAAGAGACCTACAGCGTCGAATTCTACATTACCAGCCTCAATGGCGACTTTGTCCGAATCTACCCATTTTCGGTTTGGAGGGAGATCGAGGACAAGCTGGCGAGTTTACCATCCTTTGACAAGACCAAGAAGAAGTTTTTGAACCGTACGAACTACTTCGGACAGATGGTGCGCATGGACGGTCAAGGTCGAATCCTCATACCGGCACTTTTAAGGCAAACCGCTCATATGCGGGGAGAGGTTGCCGTGGTGGGGGGGTTGACCTACCTGGATGTTTGGAGTCGGGAGCGATTCCGGGATGAGATTGATCAGAATCCCATTACGCCGGAAGACGAGGAAACCCTGAGCAATCTGGGGATTTAAATGCATGTCCCCGTGATGCTTCACGAGGCGATGGAGTTTTTGGACGTGCAAACGGACGGTTATTACATCGACGCCACGCTGGGCCAGGGAGGGCACGCCGCTCGCGTGCTCGAAAGGCTCACGACCGGGAAGCTTCTCGGCATTGACTGCGACCCCACCGCGGTCCGCCTGGCTCAAGAGCGTATGAAGCCCTCCGATGACAGGTTTCTCTTCCTGGAAGGCAACTTTGAAGACATTGATAAATTGCATGCCGAAGCCGGTTTGCCGCCGGTTCAGGGCGTGCTGGCGGATTTAGGCTTGAGCTCGTTGCAGCTCGAAGATGCGCAACGTGGCTTCAGCTTCAGTTTGCCGGGTCCCCTCGATATGAGAATGAACCCTGCACAACCCAGGACGGCTGCTGATTATGTGAACCGTTCTAGTGAGCGGGACCTGGCAAATCTTTTTTTTCAACTGGGGGAAGAGCGCTACTCGCGCCGGATCGCGCGAGCTGTTATGAAGGCCCGCCCTTTTCGAATAACCACCGAACTGGCGCAGGTGGTGACGCGAGCAGTCCCCTCCCGGGCGGGCCTCCACCAATTTTCTCGCAACCGTTCCTCCTTGCGGCCCATGCGCCGCCATCCTGCGACGCGCATCTTTCAGGCGCTGCGAATCGCCGTAAACAGGGAATTGGATACCCTGGCCACCTTTTTGAAGAAGGTTCCTGAGGTTCTGGCGACGGGGGGGCGGTTGGTGGTAATCAGTTTTCATTCGCTGGAAGACCGTTTGGTCAAGCAGGCCTTTCAGGCTTGGAAGCGAGAGGGAAGTTTTCGCTTGTTGACGCGCAAGGTGGTTCGGCCCGGTGCGGAAGAAGTCCAATCCAATCCGCGAAGCCGCAGTGCGTGCCTGCGAGCTGCCGAAAAGCTCGAACTGGCCAAGTCCGCTTAACTCTTCCAAAAGGAACAGATCTGATCCATGCATTCCCGAACCTCCAGTGCGGGTGGGGGAAGGACTCGAAGTAGAGGCCTGGTGGCGGCCCGGAGTCGCGCCGTTGATTTCTATTTTTCCCGGCCCATCGATAATACCGGCCTGGTCCTCAACGTAGATCCCAGAAAACGCCGACACTGTTTTGCATTTCTCTTTTTCGGGGTCTGTGCATTTCTGGTGACCCTGGGGTATGCCCTGCATCAATTCGAGTGCCTTCGGCTGCAATACCGGATGGCGGAGTTGAAGGCCCGCCATCACACTCTTTCGGAATGGAATCACAAGCTCCGGCTTGAAAAGGCCTCGCTGGGACGCCTGGAGCGAATCGAGGGTATTGCGCGGAAGGAGTTGGGTTTTCAACCGATTCGACCCGAGCAGGTAATCTATCTGGATCGGAAGACGGCCTCCGAGTTGAATTTCACATTGGCGCATAACGAAAACAGAAATGGTGAGGGTGAATTTTCTCCCTAGTTCAGGGAAAGAGCTTTTGGATTGAGCCATGAGATGTAGGAAAAAGAATCAGGCCCGATGGGCCCGGCGCGTAGCAGTTTTCGTCGGGCTGATTTCATTGTGGGCCCTGGCTATCGTTTTGCGTCTCTTTTATCTTCAGGGTCCCGGACACGAAGAGTTTCTTAAGCAGGCCAAAGGCCAATCCGAAAGAACCTTCGAGGTGGCTCCCCGTCGGGGTGACATCTATGATCGGCATGGCGTGCCGCTGGCGATCAGTGTGGCGGTGGAATCCATTTATGCCGTTCCTTCTGAAATCCCGAATCCGGACTTAACGGCGCGACTTTTGGCCTCCATCCTTTCGGTGTCTGAGAAGCAGTTGGCCGCCAGATTCCGTTCTCCCAAGTATTTCTGTTGGGTGAAGCGAAAGGTCACCGCCTCGGAAGCGGGGCGGGTGAAGGCGCTGAAGTTGAAGGGTGTTCATACGCAGGGAGAAATGAAGCGGTTTTATCCCAAGGGGGATTTAGCCTCGCACGTCCTGGGCTACGTTGGATTGGACGGCAAGGGACTGGCCAGCATTGAGTACAAGCTTAATTCCGTGCTTCAGGGAAATCCCGGACGTGTGCTGCTCGCATCCGACTCGGCGCCCGTCTCTCTTCCGTCTCAGGAGTGGAGGGCCTGGCCCGGGAAGGGAGTCTCGCTGACCCTGGACGAAAGCATTCAATACATCGCCGAAAAGGCCATTGATGAGGTCGTCAATCGTACCCAGGCAGTGGGGGCCACGGTAATTGTTCAAGATCCACACACGGGCGAGATTCTGGCCATGGCCTCTCGACCCTCTTTCAATCCCAATCGCTACCAGAAGGTTCCCCCGGAGAACTGGATCAACCGGGCGGTGGCCTGGGCTTACGAGCCGGGTTCGACCTTTAAGTTGATTACCCTGGCGGCCAGCCTGGAGGAAGATCTCACTACCCCGGAGGAGCTGATCGATTGCGAGAACGGATCACTGGTGGTGGCCGGGCACAGGATTCGTGACCACCGTTCCTTCGGCGTAATGACAACGACGGAAGTCCTGGCGAACTCGAGTAACGTTGGCGCCATGAAACTGGCGCAACGGGTCGGGGAAAAGGGTTTTTACAAATACATCGAGCGATTCGGTTTCGGGCGTCCTACCGGCATCGCGCTGCCCGGGGAGAGCCGTGGACTGGTGAGACCCCCGGATCAATGGTCGGGAATTTCGCTCGCCTCGATGTCGATGGGGCAGGAAATCGGCGTTACCCCGGTCCAGTTGGTGGCGGCATTTTCTGCCATCGCCAATGACGGCATCCTGGTGCGGCCTCGCATTGTGCGGGGACTGCTGAACGGTAGCCGATACGAGGCGGTCCAGTCCGCTCCCGGCCGCCGAATCCTGAGTTCCCGGACCTCCGCGGAGCTGACCCGGATGCTGGCTGCTGTGGTCGAAAGCGGCACGGGTGGCGCCGCGTCACCGGCAGGATATTCCGCCGCCGGAAAGACCGGTACGGCGCAAAAGATTGACTCTACGGGAGGTTATTCCCAGACGAATTATGTAGCTTCTTTTGCAGGTTTCGCTCCGGTGAGCCAGCCGGCGATCACAGTTCTGGTTGTCGTTGATTCACCTGTGGGTGCAACTTATGGGGCTGATGTGGCAGCGCCGGTGTTCAAGTCGATCACCGAGCAGACTTTGACTTATCTCAACGTTCCGCATGAAAATCCCTCCAACAGTCTCCAGATAACTTCGTCCGAGCCCGGTTGGGAATCCCCCCAGCCGGAACAAGATGCCCGGGCGAACTCCCGCCCCACGCGATCTGAATCGCCGAACGTTGTCCATCAGCCCCTCCAGACTTTGCCTTTAACCAGGATTTCCCTCGCGCACTCCGGAGGTCCCCTCTTTGCCGACCTTCATCCTGGATTGGTCCTTCCGGATTTCGTCGGCCAACCGCTGCGAGATGTAGCTCGCCGCTGCCTGAAGTTAGGGCTCGAGTTACGGATTCAAGGGTCAGGCCGTGCGGTTCAGCAGCATCCGGAGCCGGGATCACGGGTTTCCCCGGAAGAGGAAGTTTTGGTACGTTTCGCCAGGTGACGCGGAGTGGCGAGCCCGGGGGTCGGTAGGCTAGACCGGCCCCGTCGGGCATTTCCGAAAGATCAGAAGAGAATGAAAATAGGGCAGCTCCTTAACCGGGGAGCGGTTCTTCATTGTGGGCTTGACCCGAACCTCGATGTTAGCTCCCTCACCTACGATTCTCGCCGGGTCCAACGGGGAAGTCTTTTCTTTGCTCTCCGTGGCGTCTCTGCCGACGGGAATGACTTTTTCCCCGAGGCTCTGAGACAGGGAGCCCTGGGAGTGGTGAGCGACCAAGCCCCGCCCTCTGACCTTGCCCACCTCTGGATTCACGTCGAAAATGCGAGACGGTCGCTGGCACTTGCTGCGAGGAATTTTTACGGCAATCCGCAGGGCCGCCTCCAGTTGATCGGTGTCACCGGGACCAACGGCAAAACGACCACCTGCTACCTGGTGGAATCGATCCTTCGGGCAGCCGGTCGTAGCACCGGGCTGCTGGGAACCGTCGAGTACCGCCTGGGAAACCTTCGAATGGAATCTACGCACACAACGCCGGGGTCGCTGGAGTTGAACGTCTTCCTTGCCGACCTGGTGGGGCAGGGAGGCGAGGCCGCCGTGGTGGAGGTATCCTCACACGCTTTGGCCCAGGACCGTGTATATGGATGTCGCTTCGCGGCAGCCGTATTTACCAATCTCAGTCAGGATCATCTGGACTATCACGGGAGTATGGAAAGCTATTTTGCTGCGAAGCGGAAGCTGTTTGAAGATAACGGGGCCGGCGCTCCCGGTCTGGGGGTCTTGAATCTGGATGACTCCCATGGCAGGGAGTTGGCAAGCGCTTTCAAAGCGCCCAAAATTACCTACGGAATGGACAGACTCGCAGATGTGCGTCCTGCGTCGTGGGGGAGCACGCTCGATGGGTTGGATGCCACCTTGGGCACTCCGTCCGGCGCAATAGCCCTTCGTTCGTCGTTAGCCGGCGAACATAATCTTTTCAATGTGATGGCCGCGGTGGCCACAGGAATCGGCCTGGGAGTTGAAGTGGATGCGATCGTTGAAGGAGTGACCCGCGTCTCTTCGGTTCCGGGTCGTTTCGAACGGATCGAGGCGGGTCAGCCATTCGGGGTGGTGGTGGACTACGCGCACACCGATGATGCGCTTCAGAAACTGATTCTCTCGGCCCGTAAATTGAATCCCCAAAGAATTATCACCCTGTTTGGGTGCGGAGGTGGTCGTGACCGGGGCAAACGGCCCTCGATGGGTGAGACGGCAGGTCGATGGAGTGATTTGGCCATACTGACTTCAGACAACCCGCGCACGGAAGACCCTCTCAGGATTATGAACGACGTCCTGGTAGGGCTGCAAAAATCCGGCGGGGAATACCGGATGGAGCAAGATCGTAGGAAGGCAATCCACCTTGCCCTGGAGGAGGCTCAGCCGGGAGACCTTGTGCTGATCACGGGTAAGGGGCACGAGACTCGCCAAATCCTGAACGAACGGGTCATAGAATTTGACGACCGGGAAGTATGCCGGAGCATCCTGGCCGATTTGGAATACGGAAATCCGGTTCGACCGGAGGCGCGCCTCAGCGATTGAAAGCGCGAGGCTAAATTGCGCCTGCGCTGAGAGGGACGCCCACCTTTAGGAAAAGTGAGTCACTGTGGGTGGGCGAGTGGCTGCCATGCAACTGGAACTTCAGGAGGTGGCAAGGATTCTGGGGAGTAAGGCATCCCCTCGCCCCGCCCTTTGTCGTGGATACACCTCGGACTCGCGCCATACCAGAGCGAGTGATCTGTTTTTCGCCATCCCGGGCCCCCGTTTCGACGGTCACGATTTTGTGCCGTCGGCGATTGAGAACGGCGCGGTGGGAGCAGTGGTATCGAACGGGCGTGTGGGGTCCTATCCCAAATCTCTTCGGCCGGTCCTGCTCGATGTTCCGGATACGGTTCGCGCCTTGCAACA
>JAPUME010000317.1 GCA_027294185.1 Acidobacteriota bacterium
GCTCCCCAGGTGCTATAATCAAGCTATCGAAAATCGAATGGGTAGTGCCCCCTACCGAAAAGAGGCGTCGTGAGTACATTTCTTGTCTGGACCGCTCTCGGTTTCTACGGGCTGGCCATCGCCTCGTCGCTGCCCTCGGTAATCCGCCGCCGAGAGAGGCTTACTTCGACGACCCTGGCTGCCGTAGGCGCGGGGTTGTCGAGTCATCTCGTGGCTCTGGTCCTGGCCACGGCTTCCCGGAATCGGCTTCCCTTTGCCGACGTGGGCAGCGCCACCTCGCTTCTCGCCTTTCTGGTGGGTATTGCCTTCCTGGCAAGCTACGTGAAATACCGCATCATGACGCTCGGCATCTTTATCCTGCCGCTCATATTCGTCTTGACGCTGGGGTCTTTATTGCAGGGTGAGGTCGATTTTGAATCCGCCCCGTTCCGCACCCGCTGGCTGATTGTACACACGAGTTCGCTCTTTGTAGGCTACGCCGCCCTTTTCGTGACCTTCGCAGCCTCGCTGATGTACCTGATTCAGGAAAAAGAGCTGAAATCCAGAAAGCCTCGCGCCTTCTACTACCGCCTGCCGTCGCTTGAGATACTGGACGATCTGGCCTTTAAGACCTTGATCCTCGGCCTGCCTTTCGTGACCCTGGGTATCATCTCCGGCTTTCTCTGGGCTGCTCAAACCTGGGAGGGTCTATGGGGGCTCGACCCGAAAATCGTAGCCTCGGTCGTGACCTGGGCCGTTTACATGGTTATCTTTTCCGCGCGTCTCGCCGGGAGGTTGCACGGGCGCAGGGCGGCGATCCTGGCCCTGGTCGGGTTTGCAGCCCTGATCTTCACCTTCCTGGGCGTCACCTACGCGAGCAGCGTCCACGGCTACTTCCCCACGCAGGAAGGCAGCCTGGAATATTGGGGAGGCCCGAGGCTCGGATAATCCTATGAACCTGGTTCTACTGGGATTGAATCACCGCACCACACCCGTCGAGGTTCGCGAGCAATTCCACATTCCTGAAACCGAATTGGGCCGCGCCGTGCGCCTGCTCAGCCGCCATCCCGGAGTTCTGGAATGCATGATTCTCTCCACCTGCAACCGCGTGGAGTTCTTCGCACACACCCAGGACGGGGCCGAACCCGGCGGACATCTTCGTGATTTCGTAGCCGACTATTACCAGAAGGAATTTTCCGGCATCGATTCTTACTTCTATTGCCACAAACAGGTGGAATCCATCCGTCACATGTTCCGTGTGGCGTCCAGTCTCGATTCCATGGTTCTGGGCGAGCCGCAAATTCTGGGCCAGGTGAAGCAGGCCTTCCAGACGGCGCAGGACGCGGGCGCCCTCAACGGGTTGCTTCGCGACGTGATGAACCAGACGCTGGCGGTAGCCCGCAAAGTGAGGCGCGAGACCGCCATCGGAAGCTCGGCAGTATCCATCTCCTCGGCGGCGGTGGAGCTGGCCCGAAAAATCTTCGGCGACCTTCGCAAACGGACCATTTTCATCATCGGCGCCGGCAAAATGAGCGAGTTGGCCGCAAAGAACCTCCTGAGGAGCGGTGCCAGCACCATTCTGGTCAGCAACCGTACCTACGAGCGCGCCGTCGAAATGGCTCAACTGTTCCAGGGGACGGCGATTCGCTTCGAAGAATTGCTTGAGAATATTCCCCGCGCCGACATCGTCATCAGCTCGACCGGCGCGCCGCACTTCGTCATTCGAAAGCCTGAGATGGAGCGGCTGCTCGCAGCCCGCAAGAACCGGCCCATCTTTCTGATCGATATCGCCGTCCCGCGCGACATCGACCCTCGCGTCAATGAGCTTGATAACGTCTTTCTCTACGACATCGACGACCTGGAGCACGTGATCGAAGCCAACCGTCGCCAGCGAAAACAGGAAGCGCAATGGGCCGAACAGATGGTCTCGCGCGAGGTCGATCAGACGATTCGGCGGCTCGCCTCGCGCGAAGTCACCCCTACCATCGTCGCGCTGGGGGAGCATTTGAACCGCATCCGCGCCGAGGAGATGGAACGGATGAAGGGGTCGCTGGCCGGGCTTTCCCCCGACGAACAACAGGCCGTGGAAGCCTTGACTCAGGGCATGATCAAGAAGATCCTCCACGGGCCCATTACGGAACTCAAGGGGGCAGCCGGGAAACCGGATCGCAACGACCTTGTGCATCTGGTCAAGAAATTGTTCGGGCTGGCCCATTAGCCTATTGGTCTGATACCGATTCCACTTCCTGCCGAGAGGTTTGTGAACACAGATAAGCTCGACAAACTTATTATTGCCAGCCGGGGCAGCGCACTGGCCCTCTGGCAGGCGAATTGGGTGAAATCCAGGCTGGAGGAGACCTGCCGCATCCGGGCAGAGATTCGCGTCATCAAGACCACCGGCGATAAACACCCTGAGCTTTCCCTGACCCGGTCGGGGACCAAGGGCCTGTTTACGAAGGAAATTGAAGAGGCACTGCTGGCATGCGAGGCCGACCTGGCGGTGCACAGCTTCAAGGACCTGCCGAACGACCAACCCCAGGGACTGACGGTGGCGGCGTTTCTGGAGCGAGAGGACGCACGCGACGTGCTCATCAGCCGTGACAATCGGCCGTTTTCCGAACTTCCCCGCAACGCCAGGATCGGCACCAGCAGCCTGCGGCGGCAATCCCAGTTGCGGGACCTTCGTCCTGACTTGAAATTCACCAACCTTCGCGGCAATCTGGACACGCGCCTGAAGAAAGTCGAACGGGGAGACTGTGACGCGCTGGTGGTGGCCGCGGCCGGCATCCACCGGCTGGGATTCAAGGATCGCATTACGGAATATTTCTCGCCGCAACAGATCTGCCCGGCTGTCGGACAGGGTGTGATCGCGATTGAAATACGGGAGAATGAAGAGGAAATTGCGCAGAAGGTCCGAACGCTGGACCACGAGGG
>JAPUME010000318.1 GCA_027294185.1 Acidobacteriota bacterium
GTCTGGAGCGCCTCGATCAATCCCTCGGGTGGAACCGTCGCACCGGTTTCAGGATCCAGGGTCAACTTGCCCATCATCGCCTGCGCCGTCAGAAAATGAGCATCGGCGTGTTTGGGATTAAGTTCCAGGCACTTCTTGAACGCTGCCTCTGCTTCCTCCATTTGAGTGCCCTGGTTGTAGAGGATCGCTCCCAGGTTGAAATAGTTTTTTGCCGCGCCTTCCGGACTTAATTCGGAAGCCTTGTCGAATTCCACCCGGGCTTCATCCACCTTCCCCATCTTTGCCAGGGCCAGAGCGAAGTTGCTGTGGGTCGAGGCCGTTTCAGGCTGCAACTCGATTGCCTGCTTGTAGCTTTTTTCAGCCTCTTCGTATTTTCCCGCAGCCGCATAGGTGTCGGCGATGCGGGCGACGATTACGGGAATGTTGCGCAGTTTGGCCATCTTGAGCGCCGCTTCGAAATGGGTAATCGCTTCGTCATAGTTTTTCTGCTGCACGTAGAGGTTGCCCGCATTGAAGTATTCCGTCAGGCTTGTAAATTCCTTTTTGTCCTTGGCCTGTGCCTCATCCTGTTTCTTCTTCCCCGCAACGTATTCGGGGCTACTCTCTTGATCCTTTCTTTCCTTGGCCAGGTCGAAATCCACTTGCTTCTGACCGCTTCCGAGGCGGGCGTCAATACCGAACAGCTTGGTGCCTGCGGGGCTCCATAGCTCTATTTGGTAACTCCCTATGGGTAAGCCGATGTAAGCGTACTCGCCTCGCTTGTTCGTCTTGACTTTGTAGCTGCGGTCTATTGCATTGTTCTTGATGATAATCTGGTGGTCGACAAGGATTTCACCGTTCATCCCCGTCACTTTACCACGAACTCCCGCCGTGGTTTGCGCCGACGCCTGAAGCGTGCAACTCAGGACGAAGAGCGCCACAAGAATGCCCACTCTTGCGATTGGAATCAAACGTATCATAGGGTCCTCCTTCTTAGGTAACACCCTGATTCTAGCCTTTCTGAGCCCCGTGCTCAAGTCCGGCTTTCTAAAGAGAAGCCGGGGCCGTCGACACGGGCGGGTGGTAAACGGGCCGCTCCCGGTAGCCGAGGGGGTCTTCTACACCCGCTTCCTGGAAGGCCCGCAAGCGCAGAGCACAACTGTCACAGGTGCCGCAGGCCATCTCATCTCCGCGGTAGCAGGACCAGGTAAGGTGAAACGGGGCTCCCAACTCCAGGCCCCGGCCTACGATCGCGCTTTTCCGCATGTGAATGAGCGGTGTTACGAGCTCCAAACGGGTCTCTGGCTTGGTGCCCAGCTCGATCACCTTCTGCCAGGCTTCGTAGTACGCCTCGCGGCAGTCGGGGTAACCGGAACTGTCCTCTTCGACGGCCCCTATGAAAATCTTGCGCGCGCCCAGAACTTCACCCCAGGAGACTGCGATGGAGAGAAAGTGGGCGTTGCGAAAGGGAACATAGCTCAGCGGGATCCCCTTGCGCTCCAGATTCGCTGTTTCCACCTCGACTCGCTCGTCGGTGAGGCTTGAGTGGCCGATCTGTTTCAAAGGGTTCACCCGGGTGATCATTCTCTCCTCGGAGCGATAGAATTCGGAAATTTCTCGGAAGGCGCGAAGCTCCCGCTCCTCCCCCCGTTGCCCGTAGGAGACATGGAGCATCGCCAGCCGGTAACTTTGGCGGGCGATGGCGGCCGTCACCGCGCTGTCCATGCCGCCGCTCAGGAGTACGACCGCAAGCTGCTTTCCGGGAGTCTTATTGTCCGCTTTCATGTTCGGAATCTATTTCGTACTCTCTTACTGGGATGCCATTTCTTAAAGATTAGTTTACCCGGGATGGTCGCTCCAGAAAACTGTAAATAGTCTTCAGACGCCGCGGGTACCCGGGTCCCAGATGAATTTGTGAAGCTGGAACCCGAGGCGGACGCGCAACTCGTCGGCCAAAATCCATTCCGTTAGTTGGCGGGCGGGTAGCCGGCCGAAGACGGGCGACAGAATGACCTCTTCCACGCGAAGCCGTTTTCGATGCTCTTCCAGAAAATCCTTCGCATAGGTGTAGTCCTCGCGGTCCAGAATCACAAATTTGAGCTGGTCTTTCCCGTCGAGCACCTGAAGATTTTCCCGGCAGAATTTCCCTCCCTCACCACTGGCCGGACATTTGACGTCGACAATTTTCACGACCGACTCCGGGAGGTTTCCCACGAAACGCTCGCCGCTGGTTTCCACCAGCACCCGGTAGCCTTCCTCAATCAGGGTTTCCGTCAGGGGGATGATCTCAGGTTGCAGGAGCGGTTCACCACCGGTGATCTCCACCAATTTCCCGCCATAGCCGCGCACGCAGGCCAGAACCTCATCCAGGCTCATCTGCCGGCCGCCGTGGAAGGCGTAGGCGGTGTCGCACCAGTGACAGCGCAAATTGCATCCCGTCAGCCGCACAAATACGCACGGCAGTCCTGCGTAGGTCGATTCACCCTGAATGGATTTGAATATTTCCGTAATGACCATCGGCTTGCTTCGTTCCGGCAGGCTATAGCTCGCCCAGGTGGTAGGTTGCCCAGGTCCCGGAGCTCTCCCAGACCGTGACGGATTTTACCTTAAGGCTTTCTTCGTCGTAGTTCTGCTGGATTTCCTCGAAGAAATACTTGGCCAGGTTTTCCGCGGAGGGATTGACCCGGTCGAAAGGAGGAAGATCGTTCAGGAATTGGTGGTCCAAACGGTCGGCGGTGGAATGAATCTGTGAGCGTATGTTTTTGAAATCGACCAGCAGGCCGACGGAATCAAGCTCTTCACCGGCTACCACGACCTGAATCTTGTAGTTGTGGCCGTGGACATTCTCGCATTTCCCTTTGTATCCACGCAGGGCATGCCCCGCGGCAAACTCATGCTCGACGGCGACTTCAAACATGGCGATCCCTTTCTCCCGGTGCCGAAACTACTTTTGTGCAGGATGGCACTACTGTTCCCCTGTCCATGAGCTTAATGGAGGCGAAGGAGCAGAATCTTCTCTGCTTTCCACCCCTTGGCTATTCTCGCATGAAACGGCGCAGCTCTTCCAGACTCTCGCTGATGCGGTATGGCGGCAGGCTCTCCAGGAACATTTTTCCGTAGGCCTTCCGCGCGATCCGGTTGTCGAGGAGGCAAAGGATTCCGCGGTCCGATTGGCTGCGAAGCAGCCGCCCGAATCCCTGCTTGAGCCGTATGATGGCGTCCGGAATCTGGTAGTCGGTGAAGGCGTTGCCGCCGTCCTCGTTGATCATGCGGATGCGTGCAGCGACCACCGGGTCGCTCGGCACCGCAAAGGGAAGCCGGTCGACAATCACCGCGCTCAACTGCTCCCCCTGAACATCCACTCCCTGCCAGAAGGAGCTGGTGGCGAAAAGCACGGCATGCGGCGTACGGCGGAAACGGTCGAGCAAACGGGTTTTGGGAGCGGTGCCTTGCAGAAACATCTCATAGGGCACACGCTTGCGGACTCGTTCATAGAGTTCCCTCATCTGCTGGTAGCTGGTGAACAGGACGAAGGCGCGGCCCTCGGAGGCTTCCAGAACTTCTACGATGACATCAGCGGCGCGGGCAGGAAAATTCTGCGCCCGGGGGTCGGGAAGCGAAGTTGGCATGTAAAAAAGCGCTTGGTCGGAATAATCGAACGGGCTCGCCAGAATCCGTTCCCTGGCGTAGGGAACACCCAGTCTGTTTTTCAGAAACTGGAAATTGTCGGCGACCGAGAGCGTCGCCGAGGTCAGCACGACCGACTCCACGCGGTTGAAGAGCCGCTCTTCGAGGATTTCGGAAACATCGATGGGAGAGGCTTCCAGAAACACGCCTCTTCCCCGCCGCTCCCACCAGTAGACGAAGTTTCGCTCCTTGCTTTCGAGCAGATACTTCACCGCTTGTCGCAATTCCTTGGCTCGTCGAATCAGATTGTTGGCCTCTTCAGGCCGGGAGGGCAGACCTTCGAGCTCACTCGAGAGGCGCGTCAAGGCGTTCTGGAGCGTTTCGTAGGCGCGCCGGTGAGATTCGAGAAACGCTTCCCGCTGATCGAAGTTGAAACGCCCCTCTTGAGCAGGGAATACCGAAAAAAAGGTGTCCGTCGCCAGCCGCAGCCGTTCGAGGCAGCGTTGCAGCGCTTCGCTGCCGAGATTCTTGACCTTCAAGGTGGCTTCTGAGTCGCGCGCCAACTCTTCCAGCCGGTAATTGCTGACCCGCAAGCCGAAATACTGTGTGGCAACGTCTTCCAACTCGTGGGCCTCGTCGAAGACCACTGCGGAATATTCCGGTATGAGTCCGGCGAATTCCGTCTGCTTCAGAGCCAGGTCGGCGAAAAAGAGGTGGTGATTGACGATGATCAGGTCTGATTCGGCGGCGTCCTGGTGCATCTTGGTGATGAAGCAGCGGTCGAATTCCTTGCACTTCTGTCCGGTGCAGGTCTCCCGCCGCGCGTCGATTCGCCGCCATAGCTCGCTCGAATCGGGCAGGATTTCCAGCTCCGCCCGGTCGCCGGTTTCCGTGCGCTTCTCCCATTTACGAATCTTCGCGAACTGGTCCACCTCTTCCAGGCCGTTGAGGAACGGCTCGTCCACCATGTCGTAGACCTTCTGCCGGCACAGGTAGTTGCTGCGGCCCTTCATCAGCGTGGCTCGCAGCTTGGGGAAGAGTTTCCGCAGGAAGGCGATGTCTTTGAAGTAGAGTTGTTCCTGGAGATTTTTCGTCGCCGCAGAGATGACCACTCGCTGGCCGCTCAGGAGAATCGGCACCAGGTAGGCGAGCGTTTTTCCGGTTCCCGTGCCGGCTTCGGCCACGGCATGATGGCCGCCCCGAAGGGCCGAGTCGATCAGCTCGGCCATCTCAAGCTGCGCGGGACGATGCTCGTAGCTCGGATGGTGCGACGCCAGCCAGCCCCCGGGTCCGAAGATGGTCTCAAGCGAGACCTCTTGTTCTTTTGTTTTTGGCCGTTTCAAGAATTTCTTCCGCTTGCCAAGGTTTCCTATTAGGTTAGCATTTTCCCGGCAGCGCAGGTGAGGAGAAATAGGAGGGATCAAGCTGGAATCGTAATGGATTTGCCGGCGCCAACAGTCATCTCTTTGCAGAAGGTCCGGACTTTCGGGGTGTGCGCCGGGGGGTAGCCTTCGTGCGCCGGTTCTGTCGAATTTTCAGACTTTTCCCGATCGCTTCTCCCGCAAGAATTCTCTGCATTCGGGCACGGTCGAATTGTTTGGGCATGTGTGATTTGAGCTGTCCTCGAAGCTTGCTGAGGGATGCGAGACGGGCTGAGATGCCTTTTTCCAGAAGAGTATCCAGTTGTTGGCGAAGGAGTTTCGCGAGAGCCGGGCTCGCGCCGCCGGTGGAGATCGCTGCCTGCAACCGTCCGCGAGAAAGCCGTGCCGGGACCAGAAAGTCAGAGACTTTCGGGTCATCCGCCGAATTGAGAAGTGCTCCCGTACGGCGAGCCTCCCGTGCTACGGTCTTTTGAACCTTCGGGTCGTCGGTGGCGGCAAAGACCAGAAAGCTTCCCTTTAGGTCACCTTTCCGGTAACGTCGCTTCCGCAGGGTGAGCTTCTTGCGGGCTGTCAGGCGGGCAAGAGGAGGCGTAACCTCCGGGCTAATGAGACGGACTTTTGCTCCTGCGGCCACGAGCGCCCGTGCCTTGCGCTCCGCCACCGGCCCTCCTCCTACCACGACGCAGCGTCGTCCGCGCAGATTCAAAAAGATAGGATAGTGTTTCATTGACTTGACATCTTTTGCGCGGCCCGTTTAGCCTCAGTTGGAGAAGGTTGATCGTTTGTCAAAGCCTCTCCCTTCAAAAACTTTCCCTCTTGAATCACGGCGAGGATAACATAAGAAGTGCAGCGTGGGGCGGGGCTCCACCGATTGGAAAAGGAATCCATGGGCAAGGCAGGCCAAATCGCCATCCTGGGACGTCCGAACGTGGGCAAGTCGACGCTCTTCAACCGTCTCTGCAAACGACGGCGCGCGCTGGTGGGCCGAGAGCCCGGCATGACCCGAGACCGGCTCTACGGCGCCGTCGAGTGGGGCGGCAAACACTACGAGATTGTGGACACCGGCGGCATGATGCCGGGGGATAAAGACCTGATTGCCGGTGAGATATTTCGCCATGCTCAGATGGCCATCAAGGGGGCTGCCCATCTCCTGCTCGTCGTGGATGGCCGGCAGGAGCTGGTGCCGGTGGACGAGGAATTGGCCCTGTTGCTGCGCCGGACCGGAAAGCCCGTCTCGGTCGCAGTAAACAAGGTGGACTCGCCCCAACAGCTCGGCCGCGTTGCTCCTTTTTACCGATTGGGAATCAAAAGCGTGTTTGGCATTTCCGCCGAGCACGGGCTGGGTGTGGACGAGCTTCTGGACCACTTCGCCGAGGAG
>JAPUME010000319.1 GCA_027294185.1 Acidobacteriota bacterium
GGCCAGGTTCATTGCCGGCAGCCGCAGTTGCGGCGGGCCGAGCAGCGAGGGGTCCGCCGGCAGTTCAGGCTCCAGATTCTTGAGGACCGCCTGCGGCGGGGTGAACTGCATTATATCGAATCTGGGGATGGAGCCTTGGACCGCCGGCGTAGGTGAGCGGTCGCCGCCGCCGCCTCCCCCACCGGCTTTCTTGTCGGAGCCGGGGAGTTGCATCAAGTAGGGAGAGATATCAATGATCTCGTAGGTTGTGCTTTCTGCCACGGGTGGATTGAGCAGCCCCTGAACGTAGAAGGGCACGGTGAGGATGGCCACCAACATCAAGTGCGCCAGTGCGGAGTTCATCCAGGAAGCTTTTTGCGGCTGGTAGTCGGCCCACATGTCGGGCAACTCGAGCGGTTGGACCTGCCCTTTCCATGCTTTGGGCTTGGCAAACAGGATCCGCAGCCGGTTGGGAATGTCGAGGAACCAGGGCTTCATCTCGGTGATGGGAAGCCGGTTCAAAGGTTGAGCTGTCCTGCCTCTGTAATTCTTGTGACGGAAACGCGCTCGGAACTGGGAGGCGATGGAACTAGCCAGCGAGTCGGAGGGAAGAATTGTGAAGCCGTAGTCCACCCCTGGCGGCGCCGGTTCCAACCGGCTCGCAAACTTCCCTATCTCGCTTCTTGCGATCCCTAATTTCGTAATACTCATATGGTTTCGCTGCTGTCGCTAAAAAAGCGTTCCCCGGTCTGTCCCGGCCGGTTTGTGGCCAATCCCCCGTAAAAGGCACGGAAAGCAGGATTAATCTGCACGTTTAATTGGATGTCTCCTTGACGAGATTGGTTTCCCGCCCGCGGCAATTTAGAAGCCTCGCAGCCTGCTCCATACTTAGGGACATCTTAACATATCGACCTGTCCCTCTAAACCTCAATTCACGTTTATTGCCAAACCACCCCTAAACGGAGGTGACAGTTTGTCGCGCCGGACTGGACTCTGTTTTGGCTCGTCCCTATAATGGTTCCCCTGGAGAAATAATGGGAAAATCGAAGGATTTGAAAGATACGCTCAATTTGCCGCGCACGTCTTTCTCGATGAAGGCGAACCTGCCTCAAAACGAGCCCAAAATGCTTGAGAAATGGGAATCGAGCGGCCTCTATGCCAGGATTCGTGAGGTCCGAAAGGACGCCCCGGCCTACACTCTCCATGACGGTCCCCCCTATGCCAACGGTAAGATTCACCTGGGTACGGCCCTCAACAAGATGATCAAGGATTTCGTCGTCAGGGCGAAAACCATGTCGGGCTTCAATGCCCCCTATCGTCCGGGCTGGGACTGCCATGGGCTTCCTATCGAGCTCAAAGTTGACCAGGAGCTCGGGGCTAAGAAAGCGCAAATGAGCGAGGCGCAATTCCGGCTTCGCTGCCGCAGCTATGCGGAGAAATATGTCGAAATCCAGCGCAAGGGATTCAAACGCCTGGGAGTGCTGGGGGAGTGGGACAAGCCCTATTTGACCATGGAGGCCGACTATCAGGCGACGATTGCCCAGGCTTTTGTCCAATTCCTCGAGAAGGGTTATGTATATCGCGGCCTGAAGCCGGTTCATTACTGCATCTCCTGCAAGACGGCCCTGGCAGAGGCGGAAGTCGAATACGAGGAGCGGCGAAGCCCATCTATTTACGTCAAATACGCCCTCCTTGATGACCCCGCCCAGCTCGACCCTGCACTGAAAGGCCGCAAGGTGTCCGTCCTCATCTGGACGACGACGCCGTGGACGCTTCCGGCCAGCATGGCCGTGGCGTTCCATCCCAAGTTCACCTACCTGGCTGTCGCGAACGGTGAGGGTGATGTCCTGCTGGTGGAGAGCCGCCGTCACAGGGCGGTGCAGGAAGCCAGCGGATTGGCGATGCCGGACATCCTGGCCCGGATTTCGGGCAAGAAATTTGACCGGGTCCGATTCCAGCACCCTTTCCTGGAACGCGAGGTTCCGGGTGTCCTGGCCACCTATGTTACCGCGACCGACGGCACCGGATGTGTCCACACGGCTCCGGGTCATGGCCGCGAGGACTTTGAAACCGGCACTAAGTATGGCCTTGAAATCTACTGTCCCGTCGGACGCTCAGGCGAGTTCGTCGAAGGGCTCCCGGAATATACCGGCAAGATGGTCTTCGAGGCCAACGAACCGATTATCAAGCTCCTGGAGGCCCGTCGGGCCCTGCTCGGGTCGGCGGGGAGGCTCGACCATTCTTATCCCCACTGCTGGCGCTGCCACAAACCCGTCATTTTCCGTGCCAGCCTTCAGTGGTTCATCTCGGTCGACCACGACGGGCTGCGGCAGAAGGCGCTGGATGAGATTCACAAGGTGCGTTGGCTGCCCAAATGGGGTGAAGAACGCATCACCAACATGATTGCGGCGCGGCCCGACTGGTGCATCTCGCGGCAGCGGATCTGGGGTGTGCCCATTACCGTCTTCTACTGCGAGGCTTGCGAGGAGCCGCTGCTTGACCCGGCTATCGGCCACCATGTGGTGGGCATATTCCGCCGCGAAGGAGCCGACGCCTGGTACAAACGCAGTCCCGAAGAGTTGATGCCGGCGGGAACCCGCTGCCCCGAATGCAAGGGCTCCAAGTTTTACAAGGAAAAGGACATTCTGGATGTCTGGTTCGATTCCGGCACCAGCCACCTGGCCGTGCTCGGAGACCGGGAGGATTTGCCCTGGCCTTCCGACATGTACCTGGAGGCGGGGGACCAGCACCGGGGTTGGTTCCACTCTTCGCTGTTGATCGGCGTCGCCCTCCGGCAAACCGCCCCCTACCGGGTGGTGATGACGCACGGCTGGGTTATCGACCCGACCAGCGGCGGGGCAATGTCGAAATCCGCCGGCAACGTAATCAACCCCGAAGACGTGGTCAAGGACTATGGGGCGGAAATCCTCCGTCTCTGGGTGGCCTCCGTGGTGGTGGGAGAAGACGTAATGGTCTCCCGCGATATTCTTGGGCACCTCTCGGATGCCTACCGGAAGTTTCGCAACACCTTCCGATACTGTCTGGCGAACCTCAACGATTTCGACCCTGCCACCGACATGGTGGAGAAAAGCAAGCTGGAGGAACTCGACGCCTGGGCTCTGTCCCGGACCGCGGAGGTCCTGGAGCGGGTCTATGAAGGCTATGAGGAGTTCTCGTTTCACAAGGTCTACCGTACGCTCTACGATTTCACCACCATTGATTTGAGCGCTTTCTATTTCGATATCATCAAAGATCGGCTCTACACTTCTCCGCCTGAATCCCGGGAGCGCCGGGCCGCGCAGTCGGTGCTTTATCGCCTGCTGGATGCCCTGGTGCGCGCCGTGGCTCCCGTGCTCTGCTTTACGGCCGAGGAGGTCTGGCAGCAGCTCCCTTCTGAGGAAGGGCGCGCCGATAGCGTGCACTTGGCACGGTTCATTCCTGCCGCCGACCTGCGCGAGGGCTTGAGCGCCGAGGTGCGAGCGCGACTGGAAAATTGGCCCCGCCTTGTCTCCCTCCGTAATGAAGTTCTCAAGGTGCTCGAGGCGGCTCGCAACAAGAAATTGATCGGGAATCCTCTGGAAGCCAAAGTCCGCATACGCGCCAATCAGAATTGGGTTTCCCTTCTCAACCAATACAAGGATTTCCTGGCAACGCTGTTCATTGTCTCTCAGGTGGAAACCACCTCGGACTCGCTGCCCACCTCACTCGAAACGGGGCTTGCGGGAATCGAGGTATCCGTAGAACGGGCGGAAGGCGAAAAGTGCAGCCGCTGCTGGAATTATTCGACCGGCGTCGGCCGGGATGAGCGCTACCCGACGGTATGCCCGCGGTGCTCGAAGGCTTTGGGAGAGATCGTGCCGGTGGCCTCTTAGCGCG
>JAPUME010000032.1 GCA_027294185.1 Acidobacteriota bacterium
ACCAGCGGGGATGTGGCGCGCTTTGCGCAGATGATGCTCGATGAGGGAAAGCTGGGCGGTGGCCCTTTCCTTCAAAGCACAACCCTACGCAGTTTTTTGGAGCGGCAGGGCCCCGAAGGACGCCGGTTGGGTTGGGACCTACCCACGCCGGACGGCTCCACCGGCAGCCATTTTTCAGCAGCATCCTTCGGTCATTTGGGTTACACTGGGGCCTCTCTTTGGATCGATCCAGAAAACCAACTCTACGTCGCGTTGCTGAATAATCGCGTATACCCGACGCGAGAGAATAAGAAAATTTCCGAGTTCCGCCCCCGGATTCACGATGCCGTGGTCGAAGCTTGCCGAGGAGTGCAATGAGGCTGGGCACCATCGATTGGGTCGTCATCCTGGTCTACTTCCTGCTCAATATCGCGGTCGGACTCTATTTCCGCCGCAAAGCCGGGACGGGCACCGGGGAGTTTTTCGTCTCGGGCCGCGACGCGGCCTGGTGGCTGGCCGGCACCTCCATGGTGGCCACGACTTTTTCCGCCGATACGCCTCTGGCCGTCACGGGACTCGTGGCCAACAACGGCATCGCCGGAAACTGGCTCTGGTGGAACTATGCATTCAGCGGGATGATGACGGTGTTTTTGTTCGCCCGCCTCTGGCGCCGCTCAGAGGTCATCACCGACGTTGAACTGGTCGAGCTCCGCTACAGCGGCGGACCGGCTGCATTCCTGAGGGGATTCCGCGCCATCTATTTCGGCGTCTTCATGAGCTCTATCATCATGGGCTGGATCAATCTGGCGATGGCAAAGGTGATTCTGACAACGATGGGTATCGAGAAGAAGGAAGCGATCCTTCTTTGCCTGCCCATCATGTTCATCGCCATGCTTTACTCTTCCCTCTCGGGCCTGCGCGGGGTCCTGTGGACCAGCCTGTTCCAGTTTGTGCTGATGATGGGAATGACGATTTTGTTGGGGATCTATTCGGTCAAAGCCGTCGGCGGCCTCGCTGCCATGAAAGAAAAATTGACCGCGCTGGATGCCGTGAGGGCAGCCGAAGGAGGATCAGGCTCCATCATGGACTTCTTCCCCAGTTTCGATTCCGCCTGGCTGCCCTTCATGGCGTTCTTCGTATTCATAGCGGTGAACTGGTGGGCGACGTGGTATCCGGGCGCGGAGCCGGGCGGCGGGGGCTACGTGGCTCAGCGAATCTTCTGCGCCAAGGACGAAAAACATTCCCTGTGGGCCACCATGTGGTTCAACGTGGCCCATTACGCCCTGCGCCCCTGGCCCTGGATTCTGACTGCCCTGGCCTCGGTCATCCTCTACCCGGACCTGATCGACAAGGAGGTCGGCTTTATTCACATGATGACCGACCACATGCCACCGGCCCTTCGAGGATTGATGCTGGCTTCATTCCTTGCGGCCTACATGTCGACCATCGCCACTCACCTCAACTGGGGCGCGTCATATTTCGTGAATGATTTTTATCAGAGATTTCTGGCCCCCAACCGGAGTGAGCGGCACTATGTAGCCATCTCCCGCCTTGCCACGCTGGGATTGATGATGATCGGTGGCGGGGTATCGTTTTTCCTCGAATCCGTCGCGGATGCCTGGCAGTTGCTCATCAATATCGGAGCCGGGACGGGGGCGGTGTACCTGCTGCGCTGGTACTGGTGGCGAATCAATGCCTGGTCGGAAATTGCGGCCATGAGCACGGCTGCCTTTGTCGCCATCCTGTTGCAGGCGGGATTCGGCCTGGATCCGACGAAGAATCTCGACTTCGCGCATCTGATTTTGATCACGGTGAGTATCACGAGCGTAGTCTGGATCGCAGTTACTTTCCTCACCTCACCAGTGCCGAAAGAAAAGCTTTTGGAATTCTATCGGCGCACTCGGCCGACGGCCGCAGGATGGCAACCGATTGCCATGATGGCGCCGGAAATCCCCCCTGACCGCGAGGGTTGGTACAATTTGAAATACTGGCTGCTGGGCTGTGCCATGGTTTATTTGAGTATGTTCTCCATCGGCAAGTTCCTGCTGGGAGACCCGAGAGTCGCAGCACTGCTGGCCCTGGGAGCTTTCGTGTCGGGGTATTGGCTTTATCGCGATTTCTCCCGCCGGGGATGGGCGCGTTTCGGCGAATAAGGCCGGATTCCTTCATGCCGGAGTTTCGCCCTGACGGCCTCCAGGCGGTTTCAGCTCCCTCAGATGTTTCCAGGGTGACCAAAAAGTCGGCGGAAACCAATTTTGGGTAAACGCAAGGAACGTCCAACCGAGCTTGAAAATTCTGCATCCCGTTCCCTCGACACTCTCTCCACGCGCGACATTCTTCGGCTGCTCAATCGCGAAGATCATCGAGTAGCCCCCGCCGTTCGGAGCCAGATTCCCCAAATTACACGCGCGATTGAGATTATCGTGGAAGCGCTCGAGAAGGGTGGACGGCTGGTCTACGTAGGCGCGGGCACCAGCGGGAGGTTAGGCGTCGCCGATGCGGCCGAATGTATCCCGACCTTCGGCACCACGCGGGTGATCGCTCTCATGGCCGGAGCGCCGAAAGCTATGTTTCAACCCGCGGAGGGATTAGAGGATGATCCGCGACTTGCCCGGCGAGATCTTCGCAAGCATAAAATAAATCGGAAAGACGTGGTGGTCGCAATATCGGCAGGCGGCGATACGATCTACCCTCTCGCGGCGCTCCAGGAAGCAGGCAAGCGCGGCGCGCGAACGATTGCCGTAAGCTCCAACCCGAGAGGGAAAATCTGTCGCGTCGCCGAGGTCGCGATTGTTCCCCGGGTGGGACCTGAGGTGATTGCCGGGTCAACCCGTATGAAAGCCGGCACTTCTCAGAAACTGGTCCTGAACATGCTCTCCACGGCTTCCATGGTTCGCTGGGGGAGAGTGCTCGGCAATCGCATGATTCACATGAAGCTCGGCAACCGGAAGCTAATGGAGCGGGCTCGTGCTATCCTGATGAGGACAACCGGCGCCAGCGCACAGGGCGCGCGCCGGACGTTGGAAGCATCGGGTCGGAATCTTCCCGTTGCCATGGTGATGCTGGCTCGAAAAGTTTCTCGTGAGAAGGCGCAAACCCTGTTGGGGGGGGAATCGCAGCACGAGGCGCTTCGGAGCATCCTGAGTCCGAAGGTCGCTGCGGGGCCCAGCCCACGGCGCTCCGCCCGGGGAACCACACGCAAGAAAAGCAAGAAGGCAGTTCGCGGATAGAGAGGTTGAGGATCGATGCCGGGAGGGACGCATGCGTCAGGCTAAAGCCATCTTGGCGGGAACGATTTTTACCCCGACCGAGAGAATCGATGACGGGGTCATCCTCATTCAAGGTCACCGTATCCACAAGGTGGGCCGCAAGAGTGAGGTCAAAGTTCCCTCCGGAGTGCAGGTCGTCGACAATCGCGACCGCGTGGTGGTGCCGGGATTTATCGATATGCATATCCACGGCGCGGCAGGGCACGACCTGATGGAAGGGACCGCCGAAGCCGTTTCCGCCGTCGCCAACTACCTGGCCCGCCACGGGACCACCTCGTTTCTGGCAACCACCGCCACGGCCAGCATTGACCGTACCCTGCATGCCGCCCAGAAACTGGGGGAATTCATTAGGGCCTCCCACCGCTCCCACGGGGCCGGTGACAAGATTGCCGGCGCACAACCCGTCGGAATCCACCTGGAAGGGCCCTTCATCAACGTAAAAAAACGCGGAGCCCATCCGGCTTCCCAGGTGAGGAAACCCTCGATTCCTTTGCTTGAGAAATTTCTGAGTGCAGCGGGAGGCTCGGTGCGCGTGCTCACCCTCGCGCCCGAATTGGATGGAGCGCTTGCGGTTCTCGAATTTGCGCGCAGCAAGGGCCTGCGCGTCGGGATCGGCCACTCGAACGCCACCTATGAGGAAGCGGAGCGCTCGATTGCCGCCGGGGCGACGCATGCCGCTCATATCTACAACGCCATGAGGCCTTTCCTGCACCGGGACCCGGGCATCATCGGCGCCGTGCTGACCGACAATCGAGTCAGTGCGGAGCTGATCTGTGACGGAATCCACGTGGACCGATCTGCGATTCAGCTTCTGGTTCTCTCGAAAGGCATCGACCGCTTGCTGCTGGTTACTGACAGCCTGAGCGGTGCCGGTATGCCCGACGGCAACTACCGTTTGGGGAACTTTACCGTTCACGTTGCGGGCGGAGTCTGCCGAACCGTGGAGGGAAATCTGGCGGGGAGCACGGTTACGCTCGATGCCGCCGTGAGGAACCTCGTATCCTTTACCGGGCTCAGCTACGAACAGTGTCTTCCGGCGGCCACATTGAACCCGGCCCGAATCCTCGGATTGGAGAAACAGAAGGGTGTGATCGCGCCCGGCGCCGATGCCGACCTCGCCGTGCTGGACCGCAGCTTCTATGTCACCCAGACTTACGTCCGCGGCCGGCCGGCCCTCTAGGCAGGATTCCAACATCGTCGATTCGGTTGACGGGGCGGAAAAGCTTATCTCCCGGCGCATCATCACCTCACCTGAGTACGGACAATACGATGGAAAAGCTTCTCGTTGTGGGCGGCAGGCCGCTGGAAGGAAAAATCGTAATCGGCGGCGCAAAGAATGCGGCTCTGCCCGCCATGGCGGCGGCGCTGTTGACCGACGAGCCGGTCATACTTGAAAATGTGCCCCGCGTGCGGGACATCTCTACTCTGCGCCTGTTGCTCGAAGAATTAGGCGTGGATTCTTCTTTTCAACATAATGCCAAGGGAAATCGGCTGACGATTCAGGCTCGGAAACTTCGCCAGCCGCGTGCGCCCTATGAATTGGTCAAGACCATGCGCGCCTCGGTGCTGGTCCTGGGGCCGCTGGTGGCCCGATTCCGGCGAGCCGAGGTATCACTGCCCGGGGGGTGCGCCATCGGGGAGCGCCCCATCAATCTCCACCTGAAGGGGCTCAGGAAGCTGGGAGCGACCACCCGGATTGTTCATGGATATGTTGAGGCACGGGCCAAAAGGTTGAAGGGGGCTCGATTTCGCTTTGACAGGATCAGCGTAACGGGAACCGCAAATCTGTTGATGGCTGCCGCGCTGGCGGATGGAGAAACGCTGCTCGAAAACGCGGCCTGCGAGCCGGAGATCACCGACCTTGCGGAACTTCTCACGAAAATGGGAGCCAGGATCAGCGGCGCAGGGACCGAGACCCTTCGCATCAAAGGAGTGTCCAGGTTGCGCGGCGCCCGCCACCGAATCATCCCCGACCGCATCGAAGCCGGCACGTATCTTGCAGCCGCCGGCATCACTCGTGGACACCTCATCCTCCAGCGCTGCCGCCCTGACCATATGCGCGCCGTGATCGAGAAATTTCGCGAAATGGGATTGGAAATCAAGATTCGCGGCCGGACAAGCCTGGAAGTAAAAGGCCCGCGTCGCCTGCAGGCTTCCGATTTGACGACCCGCGAATATCCCGGCTTCGCCACCGACATGCAGGCTCAGTATATGGCCCTGGCAACCCAGGCGGATGGCACATCGGTGATTACCGAGACCATCTTCGAAAAGCGTTTTATGCACGCGCTGGAGATGTTACGCATGGGCGCCGACGTCACGCTGGAAGGAAGAAGCGCCATCGTGCGCGGCCCGACCCCGCTCAGCGGGGCCAAAGTGCTGGCCTCGGACCTACGTGCCAGTGCTTCCCTGGTGCTGGCAGGGTTGGCAGCTCAAGGGGAAACCTTGATCGACCGCGTCTACCACATCGACCGCGGCTATGACCGGATTGAAGAGAAGCTGTCGCAGGTCGGCGCGAAGATTCGTCGCGTCTCTACCTCACCCGCCTAAAGCGATTCCCAGAAGAATTACCATCAGCACGGCGACGGAAATGCCCGCATATTTCCAATCCCCAGCGCGCCCAAAACCCACCGCCGTCACGACCAGACGCGCCAGAGGGGTTATCACGAGCAGTAGAAGACCTACGGAGGCATAACTCGACGGCGAAGGATGGACGAAGAGGTCCCTGATTAACGTTTCCGGTTGCTGGAACGAATAGCGGAAATCCACGGCCTCCCCCGGAGACAGCAACAGCAGCAGGATGCCTCCCGCCATCAGCAGCGTGGCGAGCGAGGCGCCCCATCCGAGGACGGTGACGATGGCCCGTTGAGCCGGGACGTTGTCACTCATGGTTGGAATCCTCCCTCCAGCACCCGGTAGATCATCCGGGCTGCAAAGTAGAGTGCAACAAGAGCGAATGCGCTCATCAACCACCGGCTGGGCACACGACGCAGGATCAGAGTACCCGTGCGAGTGCCGGCGAATATTCCCACCGCGACGGGAGCCGTAATCCACCAGGCGACGTCGCCCCGTCCATAATAGATAAAAGCGCTGGCCGCCGCCGTTACGCCCATCATGAAAATACTTGTGGCGCCGGCAATCTTAAAGGGAACCCTCATCACGACGTACATCAGGGGAATGTTGACCACGCCGCCCCCGACACCCAGGAGCCCCGAAACATTGCCTGAAACAAACGACAACCCCACACCCGCCGGGATCCGTTTGATTTGATATTGGGGAATCTCACCGGCTCGAATCTGGTGGTCGGTGATTTCAAGACTGGAAGAGGACCGCATCTTGCGGAGAATGCTCACAACGGCGCCAACCAAAAGAATGGAAAAGAGAGCTGCCAGTATCTCGCGGCTGAGCAGCCCGGCAAAGAACGCGCCACTGATTGCCCCTACCGTGGTTCCGAATTCCAGCGTAAGACCCAAACGGACGTCGGCCAGCCCCTCTTGAACATAGCGGGATGCCGCGCCAATCGAGGTGGCAATGGCACATAAGAGACTCGTCCCGATGGCCTGATGGATCGGGACATCCAGAAAGAGCGTAAGAACCGGCGTGATGATCAGTCCGCCGCCGATGCCGATGGCAGAACCCAGGGTACCGGCGAAATAACCAAGCAGCAGCAATGGAAGAAGAGGAGAGGGCATCAGGAATGAATTGGAGTCAAACGATCTGAGAAGAAGATGATTCTCCACGTCGTTTCAGGCTGGTGGTGAGAACGCACCCGGATTGCTCGATGGTTCCCGGCTGTGGGGTCCCGTACCGGCTTGCTCCCGGTACGGGATTCAACCCACCGAAACCTTCCCCCTCAGCATTACCGGAGGGTCGGCTCTTATTTCTGGGCTTTCTGGCGCTGGTCGCGAAGGATGGCCTTACGGCTTAACCGGACCTTGTTGCCGTCAATGGTGATGACCTTGACCAGGAGCTGGTCGCCTTCCTTCAACTCGCGACGGATATCCTGGATGCGGTGCTCGGCGACCTCGCTGATGTGCAGCAGGCCGTCGGTGCCGGGTAGAATTTCCACAAAGGCTCCGAAATCCGCCAGTCGAACGATCTTGCCGAGGTAGGTCTTGCCCATCTCCGGACTGGCCGTGCGGTCCTCGATCATCTTGACGGCCCTTTTGGCAGCCTCTCCGTCGGCAGTATAGACGTTCACCCTACCGTCGTCATCCACATCGATTTTCGCCCCGGTCTGTTCGATGATCGAGCGGATGATCTTTCCGCCCGGTCCAATCAGATCGCCGATCTTTTCCTTATTGATTCGAACCGTAATGATCCGGGGAGCGTAGGAGGCGATGTCGGCGCGCGATTCCGACAACGTCTCAAGCATCTTATCCAGTACGTGGAGTCTCGCCACTTTGGCTTGATTCAACGCCTCGGCCATGATGGCGGGAGTGACCCCCGTGGTCTTGATGTCCATCTGCAGGGCCGTGATGCCTTCGCGTGTGCCGGCCACCTTGAAGTCCATGTCGCCCGAGTGGTCTTCGACCCCGGCAATGTCGGTGAGGATGGCATACTTGTCACCCTCCATCACCAACCCCATGGCGATTCCGGCCACGGGGCTCTTGATGGGAACTCCGGCGTCCATCAGAGCCAGACAGCCGCCGCAGACCGTGGCCATCGAGGAGGAACCGTTCGATTCCAGGATGTCGGAAACAACACGAACGGTATAGGGGAATTCGTCTTCCGAAGGCATTACCGCCAACAACGCCTTTTCAGCCAACGCTCCGTGTCCGATTTCGCGTCGCCCGGGTCCGCGCATGAACCCGACTTCGCCCACGCTGAAGGGCGGGAAGTTGTAGTGGAGCATGAAACGCTTGAAGGTCTCTCCTTCGAGAACATCCATCCTCTGCCGATCGATGGTCGCGCCCAGAGTCGTATTCACAAGAGCCTGGGTTTCACCTCGCGTGAACAGCGCGGAGCCGTGCGTTCGAGGCAGCAGCCCCACCTCGCAACTGATGGGACGAACCTCGTCTAAGGGCCGTCCATCCTGGCGCCGTTTCTCAACCAGAACATCCGCCCGAAACAGCCGCTCCTCCAACACGCCGAAGTACCGCTTGGCTTCTCGTCGCTTAACCGGGTCGTCTTCCGGGTAGCCCGTGACCAACTCATCCTTCAACGCGCGGATGCGATGGTGGCTGTCGAGCTTTGAATACTTGGTGGTATCCATGGCGTCGTGAAGAGCTTCGCCCACTTTGCCTTTAATCTCCTGGAACAGGGCTTCATCAAAGGGAGGCGGCGTGAACTCGATCTTCTTGATCCCGAGTTTTTCCGACAACTCTCGAATGAGCACGATAATTTTCTTGATCTCCCCGTGAGCGTGTTGCAGAGCGTCGTTGACTGCTTCCTCCGACACTCCCTTCGCAT
>JAPUME010000320.1 GCA_027294185.1 Acidobacteriota bacterium
CGGGAAGACAACCTTTACGTAGCCGCCTCGCTCGGGGGCCGGCGCGGCATTGTCCGAATCACCCAGAGCGGGAAAGCGGACCTCGTCATCTCCGGACCCAGCCTGGTGGGCTTGGCCATCGCCAAGGACCACAGGACGATCCTGGCGACAACGAATTCGGTTTACGAGCTCCCCTGGGACGTCGAAGGCCGACCGCTACTCAGCGGATCCTGACATCCTGAGGAGCGTCTCTTCCCGGCCCACGCGGGACCGGCGTGCACCTCCAAGCTTTTATGGATGCAGAAATTATTGCCGTCGGCTCGGAGCTTCTCACCCCTCTTCGGCTGGATACCAATTCACTCTTCCTCACGGAAAAATTGAACTCGCTGGGCATCGAGGTGCGGCTCAAGACCATCGTAGGGGATGATCGCCGTCGGCTGGCGGAGGTGCTGCGGGCCGCCCTGGGACGTTCGGCCATCATCATTGTCACCGGCGGGCTGGGCCCGACCGAGGATGACGTAACGCGCGAAGTCTTCTCTGAGGTGCTGGGCCGGGGGCTGCGCGAAGTGGAGGAAATCCGCCGCCAGATCGAGCAGCGCTTCCGACAAATCGGTCGCAAGATGGCAGCGATCAACCTGAAACAAGCCCAGGTCCCCGTAGGCGCCGAGTGGCTCGAGAACTCCCGCGGCACCGCACCCGGTTTGTGGATCGAACACAACGGCGCACAGATCATCCTGCTGCCCGGGCCTCCGCGGGAGCTGAAGCCGATGTTCGAAGCAAGGTGTGTGGACCGTCTCACACGGATCGTACCGCAGGGCAGGCTGGTGACACGAGTTTATAAGGTTGCAGGCCTGCCCGAATCTGAAGTGGACGAGCGCATCGCTCCGCTCTACAAGCCCTACACGAATCCGGTCACAACGATCCTGGCATCTCCCGGCGAAATCGAGATTCACTTGCGGGCCACCGCCCCGAACGAAGAGGAAGCGGAAAAACTGGTTGCCGAGCTGGGGCGGAAGATCGAACAGGAACTCGGGCGCTCCATCTTTACCTCCTGCGGGGAAACTCTGGAGGCCGTGGTGGGAAGGCTCCTTCGAGAAAAAGGAAAGACCCTCGCCGTGGCGGAAGGCTCGACGGGAGGGAGAATCGCCGAGCGTCTGACACGGCAGCCGGGGAGTTCGGAGTATTTTCTGGGCGGCGTTGTTTGCTACAGCCACGAATCGAAAGCCCAGCTTGCAGGCATTTCCCCGGACCTCATCCCAAGCGAAGGGAGCGTGAGCCAACCGGTTTGCCGTGCCCTGGCCGAAGGGATTCGCCGGAAAACCCAGGCCTCTCTCGGTTTGGCAGTTACCGGCCTGAGTGGGCCGAGCGGCGCGACAACTGAAAAACCCCTGGGGTTGATCTACATCAGTCTCGCCGGGGAAGAGGGTTCCGAGGTTCGGGAATTTCGGTTTACCGGGGAGCGGGAAAGAATACAAGAACTGGCCTCGCAGACCAGTCTGAATTGGGTTCGGAAGAAACTCCTTCAATAGCTCCTTTCTATGCGCGCATTCATTGCAGTGGACCTTCCCGCCGAACTTAGGGTTGAGCTCGGGAGATGGCAGGAGAAGCTCCGTAAATCAGCCCGCGGAGCCCGCTGGGTGCGGCCCGAGGGTATCCATCTGACGCTGAAGTTTCTGGGGGGAATCTCCTCTGCGCAAGTTATCGAGGTTTCCAAGATCCTCTCTACCCTTCCCCGAATTGCACCCTTTGAGATACATTTCAAAGGGTTCGGTTTCTTTCCCCATGCAGGCCGTCCGCGGGTTCTGTGGGTGGGAATCGAACCCTGCCCAACCCTTGAAGCTCTTGCAGCGCAGGTGGATAAGTCCCTCGAGACGGTCGGGTTTGCCCGAGAACAGAGGGCCTTCAAACCTCACCTCACCCTCGCACGCTTTCGAGTGCCCCGACCTCAACCTGAAATCGAAGAAGCGATCTCGACAAACGGCCCCACGGTTCTCGGTCCGATCACCGTTCGAGAGTTCTTCCTTTTTGAGAGCATATTGCGCTCCCAGGGAGCCGAATATCGCAAATTGGCCCGTTTCCCCGCAATTCCCAATTCCTCCGGAAAAAGACAGATAGATTGATATTGCCCCGCCCCTAGCGTAGAATAACGAATTTGTGAAGGTACGCACCCCGCGATGGCGGGTCCGAATTCTCCATATCCTCCTGCTGATTCTTATCGGCGTCAGCGCCGTACCCCTCTGGTTCTATGGGCAGAAGATGATCTCCATGAACCAGGAGACCCTGCAGCTCGAACAAAACATTCTGCAAACCAACATCTCCCGCTCCCTGGCCAAACTGATTGCCGTGCACATGGAAAATTTGCGGGAGCAGTTGAAGGAATTTTTCGACGACGTCGTCCCCCTGGCCGCTCGAATACCCCAGGACGAGTACGCCAGCTCTCAGGCCCTGCGGGAGAGACTGGAGAATTTTGCCCTCAACAATCCCGATTTTCTCTACCTGACGCTGCTCAATACGGAAGCCCGCGGACTCCAGGCGGGAGGTTATGATGCCGCCCAGGACCTCTTCCTGCGAAAAGAGTTGGAGAGCGCCTTCTTCGCCGCCCGCCAGGGAGAGGAATTCACCGGCGACCCGCAAACGATCTCGCGAAACCAGGTGAGTGAGCCTGAGCCGGGGATGGTTCTGGCGCAGCCCATCTGGGTCGAGGAGCGATTCCTCGGAATGGTCGGGGCCGTGGTGAGCCTCGGTGCCGTGGTTGAGCAACTGAAGGAAACCCAACGCAATGCGGGGCTGGAAGCCTACGTGGTCAACAAGAGCGGAAGACTGGTCGCCCACAGCGACCCAGCACAGGCGGTCGGCCGCGACCTGAGCGAGATCCCGATCGTCCAGCGCTTTCTCGCCGCTCCCCCCCAGGCCATTGTAACTTCCGCCTTCGAACTGGGAGAGGGAGAAGACCTCGAAGGTATGCTGGGGACCCACGCCCCGATTGGGGCCATGGCCTGGGGCGTCATCGTGCAAAAGAAGTTGAGCGAAGCCTACTCCGCCGTGGCCGAGATGCGAAGCGAGACCCTCAGCGTGGGCTTCGCCGTGGTATTCCTAATCCTGATTGTGGGTTTTCTTTCCGCAAAAGCCATCACCAGTCCTATCGACAACCTCGCCCGAACCGCCCGCTCCATCGCCCAACGCGACTTCACCCAGCGTGCCGACGTAAGGGACCGGACAGAAATCGGAGAGTTGGCCGAAACCTTCAACCTGATGGCCGGCGACATTCAGCACTACATTGCCGACCTCGAAGATGCGTCGAACAAGAATCGTCAATTGTTCCTGGAATCCCTTTCCATGATCGCGGCGGCGGTCGA
>JAPUME010000321.1 GCA_027294185.1 Acidobacteriota bacterium
TGCGTCTGTATCTATAAGAGTCCTTGGTGGTTAGCCGTTATGCTTTCCATTGCAGAGTTGGAGAGAAGGAAAGTTGAGGTAGTATGGGCTGTCGTGGCCCAGCACATCGCCACAGGTATGCCCGTAGGGTCGCAGACCATCAGCAAGCGCTCAGGGGGCCTTCGGGCGCGTTTAAGCCCTGCCACGGTGCGGCACATCATGGCGGAGCTTGAGGAGACAGGATTTCTGTCTCAACCTCACGCCTCGGCTGGAAGGGTACCCACCGCCCTGGCCTACCGTCTCTATGCCGACCAGATCAAGAAATCGGCCAGCCTAAGCCCTTCGGTGAAGAATCTGATCTCGCGCGAGGTGAGGTCCACCGATGCGGAAACCGGTGGGTGGTCGGTGGAGGGTATTTCCCTTCTTCTGTCCCAGATTTCCCATAACGTCGGCATGGTGATGGGGCCGAAGCGGAGCGAGATTCTGCTGGAGCACGTCAAGCTGGTCCGGCTCCCCGAAAAGCGGATCCTGGTCGTGATTGTCTCCAAGCCGGACCTGGTGGAGCACAAGGTGATCGGCATCGATGAAGATGAGGAGATGCCGCAGGTGGATCTCGACCGTGCGGCCAATTACCTGAATGTCAATTTCCGGGGCTGGACCCTCAGCAGCGTCCGGCGAGAACTGTACCGGAGAATGAAGGAGGAGCGGCACCGCTTCGAGGGCCTGAAGAGGCACTTGGCTCTGCTCGTACGAAAAGGCATATTGCCGACGGAGACTTCCTCAGATCTGTTCGTGGACGGGGCCGCCAATCTCATCGACCGGGTGGAATTTCCCGACCTGCGGCGGGCAAAGGAGCTGCTGGCCACGCTGATGAAAAAAGAGAAGCTCGTTAAGATTCTCAGTGAGTGCATGCACGGAGCGGGTGACACGATTGAGTTCGTCATCGGGGATGAGAATCCGGAAAAAGGCATGAAGGATTGCACCGTAATCATGGCCCCCTATCTTTGCGGGGACCGCGCCATCGGGGCGCTGGGCGTGTTGGGTCCCACCCGAATGGAATACGGGCGGGCCATTACTGCCGTCCGCTACACGGCACGGCTTCTCAGCCAAAGGCTTGGCTCCAATTGAACCCTGCGAATTGCCCGGGTCGATCAACACTTAAATCTCAAATGAAACCCAGCGGTGGGCGAGTACCCCTCCCTGGTGGATATGAATCTGAATGAGTATGGGTCCCGAGGGAAAACCGGATCTGGCAAACTCATCCCCGGAAGGTTCGGAAAGTGAAAACCAGACTACCGAGGGGGAGTCGCAAACCCTAGAGAACAATTCCCCGCCCTCCGAAGCCAAATCGGAGTCCATCGCATCACCTGCCGAGACCGAAGGCGGCCCTCCCACCCACTCGGAAGAAGCCTACAAGAAACTTCTGGATGATAAGAAGGAGACCTATGACCGGCTCCTGCGAAAACAGGCGGAACTGGACAATTTTCGAAAGCGGATGATGCGGGAGAAGGAAGAGTTCCTTCAATACGCCGGCGAAAACCTGGTCCGCGAGATGCTTCCCGTCCTAGACGGTTTTGAGCGCGCTCTGCGGTCAAGAAACGACAACGTTCCCGAGGAGTACTATCGCGGCATCGAGCTGCTCTATCGCGAGCTGAATGAGGTGTTGAGCCGTGCCGGGATGACGGAGATTAAAACGAAGGGTGAGGTGTTTGACCCCCACCTTCACCAGGCGGTCGAGACCATCGAAAGCGCCGATCATGGAGACCACGAAATTCTTGAGGAATTCCAAAGGGGGTACAGATTCAAGAACCGCCTTTTGCGACCCTCCCTGGTCAAGGTAGCGGTTCCTCCCGCGGGCGACTCGACCGGCCCGGAGAAGAGCGAAAACGAGAGCGAAGACAAGAAGGAGTAGAGGTGGCTTCCTCGGTTCCCCGAGGAGGCCTCGATGAACCCTTGAACAGCAAGCGAGACTACTACGAAGTCCTTGGCGTTCCCCAAAATGCCGGCGAGCAGGAGCTCAAGAAAGCCTACCGCAGACTCGCCATGCAATACCATCCCGACCGCAACCCGGATGACAAGGCCGGATCCGAGGAAAAGTTCAAGGAAATCACGGAAGCTTACAGCGTTCTGGCCGACTCGAACAAGCGGGCGTCCTATGACCGCTTCGGGCACGTTGGTGTCAGCGGCAAGGGCGGTGCTTACGCGCCGGACTTCTCCTCAACGATCTTTTCCGACTTTGAAGATATCTTCGGCGATCTATTCGGATTTGGCGATGTTTTCGGAGCGGGTCGAGGCCGGGGCAGGAGCCGCGCCCAGCGTGGAGCGGACCGGCGTTACGACGTGGAGATTGCCTTTGAGGAAGCTGCGAGCGGGGTCTCCTCCAAGTTCAAGTATCCTCGTCACGAGATATGCGGAAAATGCCGGGGGCTGGGGTCGCTCGGGGGCTCCGCAGCCTGCGGAACCTGCCACGGCCGGGGGCAGGTCCGCTACCAACAGGGTTTCTTCGCCGTGGCCCGCACCTGCCCGCAGTGTCAGGGTTCGGGCGAGCTCATGCGTGATCCTTGCCTGCACTGCAGCGGCCAGGGGCGCGTGCGGGGCGATAAGACACTGGCCATCCAGATTCCCGCCGGTGTGGAGGACGGAACCCGCCTGCGCCTTTCGGGCGAAGGCGATGCCGGATTGCTCGGTGGAACCTCCGGCGACCTTTATGTTGTGATTCACGTCAAAGACCACTCCTTTTTTGAACGTCAGGATAACGACCTTTACTGTTCGATTCCGATCTCGTTTACTCAAGCCGTGCTCGGCTCGAGCATCAAGGTTCCCACGCTCAAGAAGGAGGGAAAGCTTCGCATCCCGGAAGGGACCCAATCGGGCTCCGTATTTCGTATGAAGGGAAAAGGTTTCCCCAAGCTGGATGGCCGTGGCACAGGGGATTTGTACGTTCGGGTCATCGTGGAGACTCCCAGGCAGCTCTCGCGGGAGCAGAGGAATTTACTCGCGCAGTTGGATGAAGCGCTCCCCCGCGAAAACAAGGCCCGACCCAGAAAAGATTTCGAGCACGTGAAGGACGCCTGATCCCTGAGGCGGGCATAGAGGTCGTCTTTTACGGACCGCCCCCGGTCCCCTTTCCCAAGGACTCCAAGGATTTTGAATTGCGAGTCGGTGTTCACACCTCGATTGCAGGCGCGCTGGTCAATGCAGTCCGCCATGCGAAGGAAATCGGATGTGATACTTTCCAAATCTTTTCTGCCAATCCCAGGGGTTGGAAGGCACGGGAGCCGACGCCGGCCCAGTATGAGCAGTTTCGCGCCGAGCGAGCCGCCTCAGGCCTTGGGCCGCTGGTGATTCACGATAATTACCTGATCAATCTTGCGTCGGCGGATCGTTTAATCCGGGAAAAATCCGTCGCAGCCTTTCGCAAAGAAATCCAGCGGGCACTGGCGCTCGAGGCCGACTACCTGGTCATGCACCCCGGCAGCGCCAAAGGCGGCACGGTGGGCGGCGCGATTCGCCTCTGCGCGGAATCCATGAAGAAGGCCGCTCGGGGCCTCACACTGGACGGGCTGACGATTCTGGTGGAAAACACCGCCGGACAGGGTTCCACCATCGGACGAAGTTTTGAAGAAGTGGCCCAGATACTGTCGTTAGCCGACGGGTTACCGCTGGGCGTATGCCTGGACACGGCTCACTGCTTTGAAGCCGGGTATCCGATCCACACGCAGAAGGGACTGGCCCGGACACTGCAACAGGCAGGAAGCACCTTTGGCGTGGAAAGGGTTCGTGCCGTTCACGCCAATGATTCCAAGACCGCCTTCGGCTCCCACTCCGACCGTCATGAACATATCGGAAAAGGGCGGATCGGCCTGGCGGCTTTTCGACGCATCGTAAACCATCCGGCCCTGAAGTTTCTTCCCTTTATCTGCGAGACTCCTTTGGATGAGCCCGGCGATGACAGGCGCAACATAAGCGCCCTTCGAAAGCTGGCCGGCCGATCCCCTTCCCCGGCCCGCCGGCGCAAACGGGGCGGCGCTCGAAAAGCGGGAAAGAGTTGAAAAGTTGGATTACCCCGAGAGCGGAATGGAATGAAACCGGAATATAAGCCCGCCGAAATCGAGCCGAAGTGGCAGAAGCATTGGGCCGACCGCAAGCTTTTCGAGGCGGACGAGGACTCATCCCGGCCGAAATACTATGTGCTCGAGATGCTGCCCTATCCCTCGGGCGCCATTCATATGGGGCACGTGCGCAACTATTCCATCGGCGACGCCGTGGCACGCTACCGGCGCATGCTCGGTTTCAACGTTCTCCATCCCATCGGCTGGGACGCCTTCGGGCTTCCGGCGGAAAATGCCGCGATCCTCAGCAAGAAGCACCCCTCCGAATTCACCTTCCGTTTCATCGAACGGATGCGCGAGCAGTTGAAGCGGCTCGGCTACAGCTACGACTGGCGACGCGAACTCGCCACCTGCACGCCGGAGTACTACCGCTGGAACCAGTGGTTTTTCCTTCAGATGCTTCGCCGCGGGCTGGCCTATCGCAAAAAGAGCCGCCTCAACTGGTGCCCGGAGTGCCAGACGGTGCTCGCGAACGAACAGGTCGTCAACGGTTGCTGCTGGCGGCATGAGGAGACACCCGTCACCGAGCGGGAAATCGAGCAGTGGTTCCTGAAGATTACCGAATATGCCGATGCTCTGCTGGCTGATATGGACAAGCTCGGCAGCTGGCCGGAGCGCGTACTGACGATGCAGCAGAATTGGATCGGCAGGTCTGAGGGGACCGAGGTTGCCTTCCGGCTGGAAGAAGTGCAGGAAGACATCACAGTATTTACCACCCGCGTGGATACGATCTTCGGCTGCACGGCCGTCTTTCTCGCGCCGGAGCATCCACGGATGGAGATTCTTCTCAACCGCTCCCGGAATCGCAAAAAGCTTGAAGAGCAACTCGAACGGATTCGTGCACAGTCGGCCAGGGCCCGCACCGAGCCGGACCTCGAAAAGGACGGCTTCGACACTGGCTTTCGCGTGCGGAATCCCTTTAACGGCGAGCCGGTTTCTGTCTGGGTGGCGAACTTCGTGCTGATGGAATACGGCACGGGCGCCATTATGGCCGTCCCGGCGAACGACGAACGGGACTTTGAATTTTGTGCCAAGTTTGGGATTCCGGTGCGGGAAATCATGGCCAGGAAGGACCAGTTTACCGCCGAGGGAGACCGCATATTCGCCCTATACGCCCCTCTCATCGATGCCGGACCTTACACCGGTCTTCACTCGAAAGAAGCCATCCGGCGAATGACGGCCGACGCCGCGGCAAAGGGTTTCGGGAAGAAGACCATCCAGTATCGAATCAAGGACTGGGGCATTTCCCGTCAGCGTTACTGGGGGACGCCGATCCCCATCGTGTATTGTTCGGAATGCGGCACAATTCCGGTTCCCGAAGATCAGCTTCCGATTTTGCTGCCGGAAAAGGTTCAACTGACGGGCACGGGGCGTTCACCGCTGGAGGAGGTCCCGGAGTTTGTGGATACGACCTGCCCCAAATGTAAGAAGCCGGCGCGGCGGGAGACCGATACCATGGACACCTTTGTCGATTCGTCCTGGTACTTCTATCGCTACACGGACCCGCGCTTCTCGGATGCCCCGGTTCGCCGCGAGGCCGTCAAATACTGGTTCCCCGTGGATCAGTATATCGGCGGTATCGAGCATGCCATCCTGCATCTGATCTACATGCGGTTCTTCTCCAAAGTGATGCGGGACGTGGGCCTGACCGAGATCGACGAACCCGTCGCACGGTTGTTCAACCAGGGCATGGTGATCAAGGACGGGGCCAAGATGTCGAAATCAAAAGGCAACGTCGTGGACCCCGGGGAGATGGTCGATCGCTTCGGCGCCGATGCGGTGCGGCTCTATATGCTGTTTGCAGCTCCGCCGGAGAAAGATTTCGAGTGGAGCGATGCGGGCATCGAGGGCGCTTACCGATTTCTGAAACGTGTTCACCGGCTCTTCGCGCGACATGCAGCAATGCCGGCTCCGGATTTGGCTGCCGAGAACGCCTCCGGGCGGACTCCCGAGGATCGGAAGATCGAACGCAAGCTCCATCAAACCCTTCGGCGTGTCTCGAACGACCTGGAGTCCCGCTGGCACTTCAACACCAGCATTGCTGCCCTCATGGAGCTCGTGAACGAGCTCTACGAGGTGGAGCTGGGTGGAAAGGGAGCCGGTGTCTCTCCTGTTGTATTGAAAGATGCGCTTGAAAAGCTTGCCTCCATGCTGTCGCTCTTCGCTCCTCACCTTGCGGATGAGTTGTGGGAAAGCCTGGGCCACGATGGGTCGATGTTGCTGACATCCTGGCCGGCCTATGACGCTCGGTTGGCCAGGGAAGAGGAGCTGGAGATTCCCGTACAGATCAACGGCAAGCTGCGCGGACGGATTCGCGTGGCTCCCGGCACCGCCCGGGATGATCTGCAGAAAATAGCCTTGCAGGAGGAGCCCATCGCCGCCCTTGTAAGCGGGCGGCAGATTGTCAAAGTAATCGTGGTTGCGGAGAGATTGGTCAATATCGTCGTCCGCTAAGGAGCTTCGAGGATGGTTTCGCCGGACCGATCCTCCCCGACAGGAAGCCTATGAGTTCACTCCGCCCTGTTCTGATACTCGATTTCGGATCG
>JAPUME010000322.1 GCA_027294185.1 Acidobacteriota bacterium
TTTTTTGACAATATCGGAGTGGACGACCCGGTGGGCGCAATCTCGGTCCATCTGGTGAACGGCATCTGGGGAACCCTGGCCGCCGCCCTGCTGCACGAGAACCTCTTCCTGGGCCTCGATTACAATCTCGGCGCCCAATTATGGACTCAGGTTCTGGGCATCCTCACCTGCGGGGCCTGGACTTTCTCGATGGCCTACCTGATGTTCCGTCTGATCAAGGCTACGATTGGACTCCGCGTCAGCGAAGCGGAGGAGATCGAAGGTCTGGACCTCGGTGAACACGGCTCACGGGCTTATCCCGATTTCGTTCAGACCCCGAGCTCAGGTATGGGTCTCACTAGCAGCTAAAGGTAAGGAGAACAGAAACAGACAATTTTTGCGGGTTTGCCTGGGGAAAAAATTAATCCTCCCACCAAACTACCACCTCGGTCGAGCCCGCTCCAGATTCTTGCATGGCGGCGAATCGGGTCGGGTCGATACGACCCGGCCCGGCAAGCCCAGCCACTTCAGCCACGGTTTCTGCGGGTGGCATTTCCAAAAGGCGGAGAAACATGAAAAAAGTCGAAGCCATTATTCAACCCTACAAGCTGGACGACGTGAAGGACGCTCTGGCCGAGATGGGGGTTACCGGCATGACGGTGAGCGAAGTCAGAGGCCACGGCCGCCAGAAGGGACACACGGAAGTATATCGGGGCCGGGAATACACGGTGGATCTGCTTCCCAAGGTCAAGGTGGAAATCATCCTTCCCGACCAGATTGCCGACGAAGCCGTTGACTGTCTGATCAAAGCCGCGCACACGGGAAAGATCGGTGACGGGAAAGTGTTCATCTCCTCCATCGACGAAGTGTTCCGCATTCGCAGCGGAGAGAAAGGCGAGCAGGCACTCTAACGGGGGGTAGTTACTTCTCTCCAGGCTGGAGGGTTCGATGCGCACAGGATTCTCGCTCTGGAGTCCCGCAACTGATTGTGTAAGGTTAAGCCCCTGGGAAACCGCTCCCCGGCACCGCGTGCACCCCGCCCGCCGGTCATCACCGAAAACAGTTCCCCTCCCCTCTGCCCGCCTCTCCGGTAGCCTGCTATGACGACTCCGGGGAATAATCTGTTTCCCTCTTCCTCCTCCGCCTTGACCGAGCTTTACCGCGTCAGGTCGAAAAAGATTCGCGACAGCTTCTTCGTGAACGGCAACGGGCTTGAGACCGCAAGATTGCGCTCCGCCCTGGTCGACGAGGTCATCTGCCGTACTTACACGGAATGTATATCCCCATCCTTGAGCGGCCCAGAAGATTTCTGTCTGGTGGGTCTGGGTGGTTATGGCAGGAAAGAGCTGTCGCCTCATTCCGACGTGGATCTGCTTCTCCTTTACCGCCACCGGGTGGGCAAACCCGTCAGCCGGGACCGGGTAGGTGAGCTTCTCAGGAACCTGTGGGACCTCGACCTGAACCTGGGCCATTCCGTGCGCCCGCTGGCTGATTGTGCGCGCTACCATCCGGATAACCTGGAATTCAGCATCTCACTGCTCGATGCCCGCTATCTAGCAGGCGACCGGACCCTTTTCGCTCAACTGGAAGCCGAAGCTCTTCCCCGACTGGTCAGCCGCCAGGGCGTGAAGCTTCTGCGGAATCTCACCCAGCTTACCGCCGAGCGGCACCGGAACTACGAAGACACCATCTATCACCTGGAACCCAACGTGAAGTCGGCTCCCGGCGGCCTTCGGGACTTCCAGGTGGCATGCTGGATGTCGCAGATTCTCCATCTTGAGGATAAGGGGATTCTGCGACCGGGAACGGAACTGGTAGCAAGACGATCGAGCAAAGCCCTGAACGCACAGCAGTTTCTGTTTGATGTTCGAACCTACCTTCACTATCTCGTCGGCCGCGACCAGAATACTTTGACCTACGAACGCCAGGAGGAACTGGCCGCCAAAGCGGCGGAAGGAAACGGAAAAGCCATACGGTCGCCCGAAGAATGGATGAGAGATTACTTCCGCCAGGCCCGGGTCGTTTATGCGCTGCTGGTTTCGAGAAGGGAAAAGGTCTCCACGGCGCACTCCTCACTGCTCTCCCGTTTTCGTGAGCGGAGGGCCAATCTCTCCCTGGGCCATTTCGAAATCCTGCGCGGGAAGATCTACTTCCCCCACTCCCTCTCGTTCGATCCCGAACTGCTGTTCGAACTTTTCAAGGTGGTGGCGCGGCATGGGGCGAGCCTGCGGCCCGAAACAGAGGATTGGATTTCCGGCCACCTTCCCCTTCTCAACTCCGTTGATCGTCCCCTCCCGGATCTTTGGGCGCATCTGAAGGAGGTCCTGACGGCACGCTTCGCCTACAACGCGCTCCTTGCCATGCACTCAACGGGCGTTCTGACGGCGCTCTTCCCCGAATTCAAGCCCATCGACTGCCTGGTGATACGGGATTTCTACCACCGCTATACCGTGGACGAGCATTCTCTGCTGACCATTAAACATCTCCACGAACTGGGGCCGAAACCGGAAAAGAAGACTCGCCGCCGGAAAGCGACAAAATCTTCCGCTCCCCCGTGGGAAGAGAACTTTCGGGAGATATTCGCCGAACTGGAGCGTCCGGAGATTCTCCTGTTCGTTCTCTTATTCCACGACATCGGAAAAGGAATCGATCCCGATCGTCACGTCGCTACCGGCATGGAGGTGGTGGAACAGATCATGGTCCGCCTGCAAATGGGAGAGGAGGAAAAGACCCTCGTCCGCTTCCTGATCGAAAGCCATCTGGAGATGTCGACCACGCTGATGCGGCGCGACTTCACGCGCGACGAGGCCCTCCGGCAGTTTGCCGACCGTGTGGCCACCGCAGACCGCCTGAAGATGCTG